>JAAZDX010000105.1 GCA_012512605.1 Bacillota bacterium | reverse complement strand
GAAAAATTGATCCAAGCCGCCAAATAGGTTCGGGTTACTTTACGCTGTAGAAAACCCCATGGCGGTTCTTGTTTTATTTCCCCTCGTCGGGTAGGTTCTTACAGATTCCGGATCCACAAGCAAGATTCGTATAGACCTTATAAATATGGAAAGATTACTACTAAAAGCGGATAAATTGGTTTTCACCAACCGGAGGAAATGACCATGAACCTAGATCTGGCCTTTTTGGACTGGGCAATCATTATTTCGCTGCTTATCTTTACCTACCGTGGGTTTCGTCACGGCTTTGTGCAACAATTATTAGGGCTCATCGGTTCTGTGGTTGCCGTGGTTGCTGCCTTCTATTTTTATAAAAAACTCGGTCTTATTTTGGCGGGATGGCTCCGGATCTCGGACAACCTTGCCGGGATCCTCGGCTTTATCTTAATTGTGATTGGCATTAGTGCCGTAGTAGGTCTTAGCGGTAAGAAATGGAAGAGGGCTACCGATAACTCTGCCATCTCAACCCTTGACGGGATCGCTGGTGCTCTTTTTGGTGCCATTAAAGTTCTGATCGTTTGGGTCTTGATTTTACTGCTTCTTTCGTCCTTACCCTGGGAGTTTATCCAAGTCCCTTTACTCGAATCAACACTGGCACGGGATGTTTTAAAACTGGCCCCTACTTTCTTTTTTCTCCAGGAGCGGGCGTTACCGGCCGATGTTCCCCGGCTCTATATGACACCAGAAGGGTTGCAGTTCAGAAGGGTTGAATATGAAGATTTAGACGGAAGCACCTGCATTGCCTGCGGCGGTGAGGTTCGCTATTTAGGACCGGCCAAACAAGGCCTTTTTTATTTTCCGCTCTTCCAATGTACCCTTTGTGGGCGTAAAAGCGACGGGTGCCACACTTTCGAGGGCTTTCATCTATTTTACGGTCGTTGTCCATGGGATGCGCGGACTTTTCCCCAGGGTACGAAGTGTGAAATTTGGCAAGAAGAACCTCCTGTCTACCCGGGTACCGTCTGCCCGGTGTGTGGGCAAAGCAATGTCAGCTCCTTTTGACCGGTTAACAAAAACGGTTCATTAAGGAAATAATTGCGCAAAAGGATTTTGGGTCCATACATTGAAAACGGCTTTTTAGTCGAGATGATTAAGAAAGTAAACTGAAGAAAGTAAAGTGAGTTAACGATGAAAAGCAGCAAGTCTAATTTACCCGAGTTGCTAGCTCCCGCCGGTGACTGGGAGACTTTAAAGGTTGGCGTTGCCGCCGGTGCCGATGCGGTTTATGTTGGCGGAAAACTCTTTAGCGCTCGCCGGTTTGCCATTAACTTCGACCGGGATGAACTGGCCGAAGCCGCCGACTACCTTCATCTGCGCGGTCGAAAACTGTATGTGACGGTCAACACCCTGATCAAACAGGAAGAGATCGATGACCTCCTAAACTACATTAATTTTTTGTCAAAAATCGGAACGGATGCGGTTATCCTTCAGGATTTGGGCGCGCTGTATCTTATCCGCACTTACTGGCCGCAACTACCGGTTCATGCCTCTACGCAGATGACAGTGCACGATGGAGCGGGGGTGCGGATGCTCCAAAAACAAGGCGTTGAAAGGGTGATTCTCTCCCGCGAACTAAGCTGGGAAGAGATTAAGGCGATTTGTGAAGAAAACCAGGTTGAAATTGAGGTTTTTGTTCACGGCGCGCTCTGTGTGGCCTATTCGGGCGCTTGCCTCTTTAGTAGTCTGGTCGGCGGGCGAAGTGGAAACCGGGGGCGGTGTGCCCAACCCTGCCGTCTGACCTATACTTTATACCAGGCCGCCGACCACGGTAGATTATTACCCGTCTCGGAAAAGGAAAAACACCTGCTTTCCCCGAAAGATATGGCGCTGATCACCGCCATTCCGCAACTGATCGAATCCGGGGTCAGTTCATTAAAGATTGAAGGCCGGATGAAAGGCCCTGAATACGTTGGAACGGTCGTAAACAGTTATCGGAAAGCTTTGGACCGTTACGGCGAAGCCCCGGAGCAGTTTCGGGTGCTAAGGGAAGAACTGAACGCGTTAAACACCGTCTTTAACCGGGGCTTGTCCTCCGGTTATTTCCTGGGGGACCTAGGTCCTTTATTGATCAGTCCCGACCGGCCAAACAACCGGGGACGTTTTATCGGCCGGGTAAAAATGTACGATGAGCGAAGAAAAAGATGCCTAGTTAAACTGGAGGAAGAGTTAAGAGCGGGCGACGGTGTTGAAGTCTGGGTGAAAGTGGGCGGCCGCGTTGGCACGATCGTTGAGGATCTGACGGTGAACGGGAAGAAAGTTGAAGCGGCACCAGCCGGGTTGGAAGTATGGTTTGCTTTACCGCAGAAAGTAAAACCCGGCGACCGGGTTTTTCTCACTTCATCCCAGCGCTTGCGGGAAAAAATTCAGCAAATGATGCGTAGTGATTATTCCGGGTCGAAGCTTCCTTGCGACCTCCAAGTTAAAGTTGGGCCTGGAGAGCCCCTGGTTTTCACGATGGAAGGGTTGGGGGAGAAGGTGGTGGTCACTTCGGCTGAAAAAGCCCAAGCAGCAAAGAAACACCCCTTAACTGAAGAAATCCTCTACAACCACCTGACCAGGTTGGGGGAGACTCCTTTCCGCGCCGCCAGCTTCACGACGGTGATTGAAGGGGAGCCAATTTTATACTATAGCCAGCTTAACCAGGTGCGTCGGGAAGCGGTTGCCCGCTTAAGTGAAAAAATTTTAGCGCCTCACCGTCGGCCCCCAATTGACCTGTGGCCAGTAAAAAACCAGGTGGAAGAGGCCTCCGTACCGCAGAAACGCACCGGTCCTTCTTTCCTGACCGTTTTTGCGGGGAACCTCGATCTTTTAAAAGTGGCTTTAGCTGCTGGAATACCGAAGGTGATCTTCGGAGGAGAGAGTTTCACCCCTGGTTTTCGCTGGACAAAAGAATACTTAGGTACGGCGGTTGAACTAAGCCGCAAGGCCGGAGCGCAAGCCATTATCGCCCTGCCCCGGATTACCCGTGAGCGGGAGAAAAAAGCCATTACCAATTTTATCCGGGTTAGCCACGATCTACAACCCGATGGTTTTCTCCTTTCCCATCTGGGCAGCCTACAAATGGTTCGTGACCACTCGGACCTACCGATTTATGCCAACCATTCCCTTCACTTTTTTAATCCGTTTACCCTTAAGCTCTTGTACAATCAGGGTATTGCCGGGCTTACCCTATCCCCGGAATTATCAAAGGGGGAGGTTTTTGCCCTCATTGATTGCCAGGAGTTTGGCGGAGTTGAAGTGGAACTCTTAGTCTTTGGCGCACTTGAATTGATGATTTCCCAGTATTGTCCCGTTGGTGCCTGGGATGGGGGTAAAAAGCCCCAGGCTTGCCCCCGTCCTTGTCGGCAGCGGCGTTATTTCTTGCGGGACCGGAAAAACATCGATTTTCCGGTCCTTGTGGATGAGTTTTGCCGCATGCATTTACTTAATAGCAGGTATCTTTCGTTGCTTCGTGAACTTAACGCTTTGAAAGACAAACGACTTAGTTTACGATTGGAGCTTCGCCACCAAGACCCGGAAGAGGCGGCCAAAGTGATTCAGTTATTCCAGCAAGGCTTAGCCGGCGGTGGGACCGAAGAAGATCAATCCCTTCTAGAATCCCTCCTCGGCCAAGGACTGACAAGGGGCCATTTTTACCGTGGAGTTGAATAATAATGATTTACACATCTTCTGAACTGTGATAAAATTTATTTTGGAGTTTCTCGCCAAAAGTCCAAACAAAAAACGATCAAATGCCACCCCTTTCTGGGATTACCGTTACCTCCGGCGGAATTCTCGGATTGGAGGGCTAATCATTTAAGGAGGTGAAACTAGTGCTGACTCAGGAGAAAAAAGCCGAGATCATTGCTCAATACCGCATTCACGAAGGTGACACCGGTTCTCCCGAGGTGCAAATTGCGATTCTGACTGAACGAATAAACTACCTTACCGAGCACTTAAAGATCCACAAGAAGGATCATCACTCGCGGCGTGGTTTATTGAAGATGGTTGGTCAGCGCAGAGGTTTGTTAAACTATCTTTACAAGACCGACATCCAACGGTACCGT
>JAAZDX010000104.1 GCA_012512605.1 Bacillota bacterium | reverse complement strand
CTATAGAACCCCGGCCCCACGTTTGCGGGCACCCGCAACCGGCGATTGTGATCGAAAGTGACGGTACCGACCGCCGGGCACCGGAATTAGCCGGCGAGCGTAAGCTGGAGGAGCTTTCGGCTGACCAGATTAAGGACCTGATGAAAGCGGCCGGTCTGGTTGGGATGGGGGGCGCGGCCTTTCCGACGCACATCAAATATTGCCCGCCCGAAACCGAAACGACCCATGGTCAGTATTGTCCAGTAAAACCCGTTGATTACGTAATCTTAAATGGCGTCGAATGCGAACCTTATTTAACCTGTGACCACCGGTTAATGTTGGAACAGAGCGCTGATGTGATCCGTGGTTTGCTGGCCTTTATGAAGGCGGCCGGGGCGCCACGGGGAATGATCGGGGTTGAAGCGAACAAACCCGACGCCATTGTTGCTTTGCGGAAAGCGGCGGAAGGACACCCGGTGGAAATTGTTCCTTTGAAGGTGAAATACCCCCAAGGGGAGGAGCGGATGTTGATCTACGCGGCGACCGGTCGGGTGGTACCGGCCGGGTCTTTACCGGTCGCCGTTGGGGTGATCGTCACTAATGTGGCGACGGCCGCCACGTTTGGCCGTTATCTCCGCGAAGGGCTGCCCCTGATCGAACGGATCGTAACGGTGACCGGTAACGGGATCAAAGAACCGAAGAATTTACGGGTGCGGATCGGAACTTTATTAGAGGATGTCATCAAACACTGTGGCGGGTTCCCGGAGCCGCCAGGCCGGATTATCCTGGGCGGTCCGATGACCGGTCCGGCGGTTTACCGGTTAGATTTGCCGGTTATGAAATCAACTTCCGGTATTTTGGTGCAAACCCGCGCCGAGGTGGAAAAACCCCGGGTTCTACCTTGTATCCGCTGCGGGAAGTGTGTTGAAGCATGTCCCTTTAATTTACTCCCTAATTATTTGGCAAATTATGCCGAACATGGCCGCTTGGCGGAAGCAGAAAAATTCGGGATCAATGAGTGCCGGGAGTGTGGTTCCTGCGTTTATGTCTGTCCGAGCAGGAGGCCATTGCTCCAGTTGGTGAAGAACACGAAACAAAAAATTAAGGCAGCACGACAAAAGGAATAAGGGAGGTATTTTTCTTGTTGGAGACAGAAGTTGTCGTCTCGGCTTCTCCCCATCTCCGATCGGGGTTGAGTGCTGAGCGCATCATGTGGCTGGTGGTTGCCGCTTTAATCCCAGCCTCCGTTGCTGGCGTTTACTATTTTGGGCGGCAGGCGCTGATGATTATATTAGTATCGATGGTGTCGGCGGTCCTTACGGAGGCGATAACTCGGATAATTATGAAACGTCCGATTACAATCGGCGATGGCAGCGCGGCCGTAACCGGTGTGTTATTGGCGTTAACGCTTCCGCCCACCGTTCCGCTGTGGATGCCTGCCGCCGGGTCCGCTTTTGCGATTGTTCTGGCCAAACAGATTTACGGCGGTTTAGGGTATAATCCCTTTAATCCGGCCTTAGTGGGGCGCGCTTTCTTGCTTGCTTCCTGGCCGACCTTGATGACGAAATGGGTTTGGCCCGTGGGTGCTCTGGGTTGGGCCGCGGATCGCACTGCGGCCGCGCTTGGGCTTTCGGCGGATGCCGTCACCGGGGCTACTGCGCTTGGGCTCTGGGGGGATGGCATTTCCAAGATCCCCTATCTCCAGCTTTACATGGGAAATATCGCCGGCTCCCTCGGGGAGACGTCGGCTTTAGCCATATTGCTGGGCGGCCTATTTTTGCTGGTCTTTAAGATTATCGACTGGCGGATCCCCGTTGGTTGTTTGGGGGCCGTCGCCTTGCTTGCTTTCCTGATGGGCGAAGATCCCCTCTTTCACCTCTTAGCCGGAGGGTTGCTGCTCGGTGCCTTTTTCATGGCCACCGATTACGTGACAACCCCCGTTACCCCGCGCGGCCGTCTTATTTTTGGCGTGGGCTGTGGGTTATTGACGATGTTGATCCGTAAATACGGAGGGCCCCCGGAAGGGGTTTGTTATGCGATCTTACTGATGAATATTACTTCGCCACTTCTGGACCGCTGGACGGTGCCGAAGCGATTCGGGGAGGTGAGGGCCAATGGGTAAATATGAATGGCGGTTGATTCTGGTGCTTACCGCGATCTGCGTCTTCTCTGGCGGGGTGCTGGGTTGGGTGAATAGCCTGACCGCACCGGTGATTGAGGCCCAACAGGAACTGGCGAAACAACGGGCTTTACAAAAGGCCTTACCCGACGCTACCGTGTTTACGGAGGACCCGACACTCCTGGCTGAACTGGAAGGAGCAGGTCGGTCCGGGATTATGGAAGTGTACCGTGCTTACCATGATGGAGAAGATAAAGGCTATGTGTTTATTGTTGACCAACGGGGTTATGCTGGCCCCATCCGGATGGCGGTTGGGGTAACCCAGTCGGGGAACCTGTCAGCACTCACTGTGATCAGTCAAAGCGAGACGCCTGGTTTGGGGGCGAAGATTAATAACGATAAATTTTTACAACAACCGGCTTTCCGGGAAGCGAAGGTCGGGATGGAACTGGCCGTGACGAAAGACAAAGGAGAAGTGGATGCGGTTGCCAGTGCTACCATCTCATCGCGGGCGGTTGTCCATGGGGTGAATGCGGCCTTATCCGCTGCCCAATCTTTACTAGAAGTTGAAACGACGAACGGGGGTGTTGACGTTGACTAAATGGCAGATCTTCAAGATCGGTGTTTTTAATGAAAACCCCACCTTTCGTTTGGTTTTAGGGATGTGCCCCACCTTGGCGGTGACCACTGCGGTGATGAACGGACTGGGTATGGGGATCGCCACCACCTTGGTGCTGACCGGTTCGAATGTGATCATTGCTTTACTGCGGAACTTAATCCCTAAGGAGATCCGAATCCCGGCGTTTATCGTCGTGATCGCGACCTTTACGACAATTGTTGATAAGACCATGGCGGCGACCACTCCGGATTTACATGGTGTCCTCGGGATCTTTATTCCGCTGATCGTGGTGAACTGTATCGTTCTCGCCCGGGCGGAAGCCTTTGCTTCCAAGCACAGTGTGCTGGACTCCGCCATCGATGGCTTGGGGATGGGGCTGGGTTTTACAATGGCTTTAACCTTACTAAGCTCTATCCGGGAATTTGTGGGGACCGGTACTTTGTTGGAAGCGATCGATTTCGGGTTTGAAGGGTTTAAGCTTTTCTCAGACGATCTGGGGGTAAAACTTTTGATTTTACCGCCGGGGGCCTTTATCACCCTTGGCTTGCTTTTGGCCGGGATCAACTGGTTCGTGGCCAGAAAGGAGGAGAAGGCGCATGAATGAGTATCTGTTGATTGTGCTCAGTGCGATCTTTATCAATAACTTCATTGTGGCGCGGTTTTTGGGGATCTGTCCGTTTTTGGGCGTTTCCAAGCAGGTTGAGACGGCGACCGGCATGGGGATGGCGGTGACCTTTGTGATGGCCTTGGCTTCGGGGATCACCTATTGGATCCAGAAAGTGCGGGTCATGTTGAACATTGAGTTTTAACAGACGATCACCTTTATTTTGGTCATCGCCGTCCTGGTACAGTTTGTCGAGATGGTGATCAAAAAGAGCAGTCCCGTACTTTACCAAGCATTGGGGATTTACCTGCCATTGATCACCACCAACTGTGCGGTATTGGGTGTGACCATTCTCAATGTCACCGAGAACTATAATTT
>JAAZDX010000103.1 GCA_012512605.1 Bacillota bacterium | reverse complement strand
TTATTATTCTTCGAGAGGTTTTCATCAATAAACCGTTCGTAATGGCCTAAATCCAAATCGGTCTCCGCGCCGTCGTCGGTGACGAAAACTTCAACGTGTTGGTAAGGGCTCATCGTTCCCGGGTCAACGTTGATATAGGGATCAAACTTTAATATACTCACTTTCACTCCCCGGCTCTTCAAAAGTCGCCCAATCGATGCCGCTGTAATCCCTTTCCCCAACGAGGATACTACGCCTCCGGTAATAAAAATATATTTAGCCACTATTCTCCCCCTAGCTTTAAAAGTATCTCTATTAAACCATTTTTAGCATTAACGTTTTCGTGAACCCTAACCACTATTTCTAAAAGAACTACACCGGCTCATTCTTCCAGGGCCGGGGCGACGGGATCCGGGTATTTCGCCATTACGCCGTGGAATAAATGGATCATCAATACCTGCAAGCAGCTACCATAAAAGAATAATAGTAATGGGGTGAGCAGCGTAAAAGCGATCCCAACCAAAATCATGATGAAGAAGGCACCAATTGTCAGTAAAGTATTGTCTAAAAACAAAATCAAGGTTTTCTTCATGACCTTTTTCACTGTATTACGTTGAAAGACGAGAAACCCCGGTAAATATAGGATGGCAAAGACCAAAAAGAGAAAAAGATAAAACAGAATAAAACCCAAGATCTTAAAGAAAAATGGATCTAATACAAAAAAACAGATGAATAGATCGACCAGGCAAAAAAGAAGGATGCCCGTGTAGAGCGCATAAACCTTCGCCGCCAGCCAATAGTGTTTCCGGAAACCTTCCCACAACCCCTTGAGTTCAGCCTCGTCGTTGATTACCTGATTCATCTGATAATACAGGGCGGTTTGGACCGGTCCGAGAATGAAGGCGGCATAAGGGACACCGATCACGAGTAAAAAAAGAAGTAGAGACAACGGATGGTCCTGGGTTTCCAAGGCGCTAAGCAATGCCCTAACGATGGTATGGGCAAAAGGGATAAAGACCAGACACCACAGGATACTGATGAGCATCGAATAGCCTAAATGATTGTAGATGTCAACAACCGTCCGTTTTAATATAAAAAAGAGATTCCGCCCCTTCTCTCCCGTTGACGCCATGTTGCTCCCCCCCTTAAAGTAAGATTATCGTCATTAAAAGAAAGGTCACCTAAAGAAGGGACCTTTCTGAAATCTATGAAACCTTTTGTTCGCTTGTGGACGACGTTTGGTCGCCGTCCTTGTGTTGACTCGAATTCCGGTTGTCGGTGATATAAAAACCGCTCCCCTTAAAGATAATCCCTACGTTGCGGCTGATCTGGCGTTGAGTTTCGCCGCCACAATGTGGACAAACCGTCAACGGATCCTCGGTGATCTTTTGGAACCACTCGAACTTACCACATTTTGAACACTTGTAATCGTAGGTCGGCATTTTTTCACCTCCATATTAACACCAAATCTTAAGAAAAAGAGCTCTGGAAAGGTAACTTGGATTTTTACCTACATCACAATAATATAAGCTACTTCCAGATGGTTGTCAAGAAGTGGCCCCATCGTAAAAACGCAAAAAAAAAGACGCCGTTTGGCGTCTTTTCCCTTTTTACCTCTAGCTTACAATCGGTTTCTTTGGAATCAAAAGTTTTTTTCCATAAACTAGTTCTTGGTCAGTGCCGGTCAACTGGTTCGTCTTGGCCAGCGCCGCCATGGTCGTATTGTACCGACGGGCGATCCCCCATAATGTATCTCCCGGCTGCACCACGTAAAACAACATACTTGGTTTTGGCCCTTCCTCCGGCAGAACTAAGGCGCTGTCGGTAACCACTAAAAATTCGCGGCTCTGCGTTACAGTAATCATCGCCTTGAACGTCCAAATCAGTTTAACCGTTTTTTCGTCCACCTGTTCAACCTGGGGCCGCTGTGGATTAAGCAAGACCCGGGCTTGCATTGCTTCTTCCACCCCCGGCAGGTCGATCGTGGTTCCAAAGGTAAAGGCCTCCGTCCCTCCTTGCCCCCAACTAGCAGCCGTAATTGTATTCTCCTCTTCACTCATTCTTTCCGCCTGGTAAAGAAGGTTAGCAAGGGCTTCCCCCGTGATAAGCAACTGGTCGTGGTCCAGCTCCCATTGGATTTTGGGCTCGCTAACCATAACCTGTATAACCTTTTCGATGTTTGCCCGCTGATCGGGAAGGGTAAGTAGTTTTTCGACCACAAAAGAGCGTTCCACTTCTTCGACTACTTCAATCCAGGAACCAATCTCCCGTTTAAGATCGATGACCCCTTTCTCGGCCGCCGCCACATCAATAATGGCCTTTGTTTGCCTGGTTTTCGTTAGGCACACATCCGCGCCAAGCTGGACTTGTACCCGGCAACTTTCCGGATGGGTGGAAGTGCACTCCACGCTCTCCACCCGCAGTTCGTAGTAGACCGAAGGCTCCTCCGCGATTGGGGTTTCCACGGTGATCTGAAAAGGAAGCGCCCCGCCGTTTTCTTCGGTCCATTTTTGGGTCTCCAGACCGCCCTCTTGGCCGTCTTCGGTTAGGGTCACATAGACCAATTGCACTTCTAATTTACCCTCGATGCTGACCCGATCTTTGTTGAAAGAAGCCGTGGCGTGCACCGGATAGACCTGACAGCTAACGAAGCGACTGAGCGGTAATTTCGGATAGGTAAGCGCAAAAGTATTGTCAAACTCCCGACTAACATCGGTTTTTAACAGGGGTTCCTCGACCAACAGATGCTCCACTTCCGTATGGATTGGAGCTTCGGTTTCAATCTGTTCAACAAACCCAACCGCCACCGGTTCATGGGCACGCAACCGAACTTCCAATTCCAACTGGTATTTAAGGGTCCGGTCCGCCTCCGGTTGCAACTTCGTTTTTAATAAACAAACATGCCAATCCCAGCTCGCCTCCAGATCGGGCAAGTCAATCTCCGCGTTGACAACCGCGCCTTCCGTCCCTTTCCACACCATTCCATACACGGGAACCCGGTCTAAACTCTCCTTACCCCGATAAACCAGATGAAGGTCGACTGAACCGGATAAGAACAGTTTGTTGCCGATGATTTCACCCTTAATCTCCCGCAAGTATCCGTAGGCCGCAAGGACCGCTTCCAGTTCCGGATGATCCGCGGCTAGATCAACCTTGCCCTGTACTTCCAGATACTTATTGGTGGTGTGTAAGGCTTTTTCCATCATCACCTGCCCATAATGGCAAGTAAACATTCTACCCCCTCCTTGTGCAAACTTGCGTTCCAACGCCGCCCGGCCTTACCCTCCTTTCTAAGGCCAATTTCTGCGTTCTAAGAATATTTATGCCAATACTGCCTTCTTCATTACCATAATCCGGGGGATAGCTTGAAAATAGCGGTTACCTTCTCCTTGCCAAACTTTCCACCCATTATTCTCACCGGTGAACACGGCTCCGCGCAGGTTTAAGCGGTCAATCTGGTCCAAAATCCCTCTAATGGTCAAGCGATCGGGAACAAGCACCGATCTGGTTTCGTCTTTATACCGGTAACGATAATAAACCCAACCATACTGGCCAATTCTTTTCGGTTCCTCGATTCGGTTGAGGCGGGCCAGCTTCCTCTCCACCGGTGTTAAAGGGCGTTCGGTCCCCTTGTCGTCCCGATCCTTACCATGAAGATCGAAATGTACAAAAAGACGCGTACAGGGATAATAGGTTAAGAGCTTTTTAATTTGTCGCGGCCAATCCACCAGAGAATCAACGGCCGAAACCGCGACCGGCACGGAAATAATGAGGGCATCGGCTTCTTCGGTTGATGGCAAACGATAGGAGGCCAGGTCTTGCCACCAGATCAGTTCGGCGTCAACCTCCCGGCCGACCCGACGCAGGGCTTTTCTTTCACGGCGGGATAGTTTTTTTTCGGATAAATCCACTACCAATGACGATTGTGCCGGCAGGGGCAATCGCCCCGCCAACTCCCCAAGTTCAGCTGGTTTTACATAAATATATTTTTTCCCCCCGTGATCTTCTACGCCCGAGCATTCCGGTGAGCCGTAGTTTTCGACGCTAAAAATAATTTCCCTTCTTTCTACCATCACTTGTTGCCCAGGGACAACCTGGCGGAGACGACAACGGGTCGCCGGATCCTTAAGGGCTTGCCAACCTACTCCGTACTGCGCGGCCAGAGTATGGATGGTCTCGCCTGTACTGCTCACGTTTAGGATCCGGTTATAAATCCGTTCTTCCGTAAGCAGCTTACAGGTATCCGGACCGCACACTCCATCAACAACAAGGTGGTAGGCTTTTTGGAAGCCCTTCACCGCTTCCTGGGTTAAAAGGTCATATTCGCCATTGATCGCACCGGCATAAAGCCCCAATGCGGATAGGAGCGCCTGAAGCTGCCGGACATCTTGACCGCGGGCACCTACCGTCAACCACCTTTTCCCCAGAGGCAACCTGCTGACCGGTAAAAACATCGGACGGGGCACGACTCCCATCCCCCTTATCTTTGATTTCTGACAAAACCCTCTCGTCGCTTGTTCCTCGTCACTCGTCGTTCGTGTGTTTAATTGCCGTTGCCTACGTTTGCCCAGCCGAGCCGGACTGGGCTCTTCGCTGACTTGAATTCCTTGGCACTACTTGGCACTGTATTAAATACCATTTGTCTCCGGCGCGGCAAACCATTATTATGATATGTAAGGTCAAAAGGCATGGTGCCAGTCGATTTTACCGGACGTACCGTCCAGCCATGAACCTTATACCGAAAATAGCATCAAAAAAACGGCCGGTAAGGCCGCTACTTAATCCTTTCATCCGCTTTTTTTAGCTCCTCCAAGAGGCTTTGCGCCGCATCGTTCTCCGGGTTGAGCTGCAGCACCGTCTCCAATTCCTTAATTGCTTCTGTCCACCGGTCCTGTTGAAAGTAGATCGCACCCAAAATATAATGAGACCCTTCAATCCTCTGGTCCAATGCAACTCCCCGTAAGCAATCTTCCTCCGCACCGGCCAAATCCCCCGCGTTATAGCGGTGAAAACTACGGTAGAGATATGCCCGGGCCAATAAAGACCGGGGCCCACGGGCGTTGGGTTGTAACTTTTGGCTCTGCTCGAGGTAGTGTACCGCCTCATCCCACGCTTCGTCCACCAGCGCCTGCTCTCCTTCGGCCGAATAGAGCCCGGCCAAGAGGCCGCGCGTCAACCCCGAATGCGGATTTAAACGGTAACTTTCTTCTAAAGACGCGAGGGCTTTTCCGTAATCCTGTTGTTCCAGCGCGATGCGGCCGGTCTCCAAAGGAAGATACCACTTGTTCGGGGGCGGCGTAAGTGCTTTCATGGTCGAAAACGCCATTACAAACACGAGGAGGAGCCGCCATAACCAGCGCCCGGCGATCTGGTCCTTTTTCCCCAAGCCTAAGGCGTATGCCCAGAGCAACCCACCGATCAAACCCCCAAGATGCCCCATATAGTCGATCCCGGGAAGCACAAAACTAAGCACTAGATTCAAACCTAACACAACCCAGAGGCTGCGTCCGAATAACCCCTTCGCCACTTGCGGACGACGGATACTAAAGTAAAGCAATGCCCCCAAAAGTCCGAAGATCGCCCCGGACGCACCGACCGAAACCGTGTCCGGTTGGAAAAGAGCGCTGGCCACCGTCCCGAAAAGTCCAGCCCCAAAATAAACCCAGAAAAACCGTCCTGCGCCAAAAAAGTGCTCGACCAAACTCCCTAACTGAAAGAGGGCAAAGGAGTTAAAGAGAAAATGTTCCCAACCCGCATGTAAAAAAAGGGGGGTCAGCAGCCGCCAATACTCCCCCATCCACAGACGGGGATTGTATTTCGCGCCCATTTTAATCAGAACACTAGTCTGATTGCTTCCCCCGCGTAATATTTCGCCTAAAAAAACAAGCAAGTTAATGAAGAGCAGGAAATAGGTAAGCCGGGGTCGTCCCCCCGTCTCCTCCCGACGGCCAATGACGCTTGGTTTTTCCGTCACGACCGCAGCAGCCAATTGGGTCGCCAAGAAGAGGACCTTTTCTTCAACTTGCCAGCGAAAGTGGGATTTGACCGTCATAAGCTGATCCGCGACCATTTCCCAGATCGCTTCGACCCACGGCATCTCCCCCAGGTATTCCAGGATCTTTTTTTCCCCTGCCCACTCCCCAACCGCCAGCACCAAAACGGCCACCGAAAGCTGGGTCCGGTCGTTGCGTTCCGCCAATACCGTCTGGATGATAAAATCACGCCACTCGGCAGTTTGGCGCAAACTTGTCCCGATCAACAGCAGTTTCCGATGAAAAGGTTCCTCTTTCACCAGAAGAATAAAGCCTTCTTTCGCTGGTACTTCCCTGGTCTGGTAACCGATGGCGGTTAACCGCGACATAATAACTCTCAGCTCGTCCGGGTTCATCCCAAACACCTTCCCTCGCTTGAGTTATTTCGCGATCAGCGGGAAATCCCCTGCCCGCCCTAGATTTTTTACCCTTTTCCCAAACAAAAAAAGCCGGAAATCCGGCTCTTAGCTTTAATCGAAGGCAACAGTTCTTATTTGCAAATCGGCCATTTCGGCCAAGTCCGTAGTTAAGCGGTCTACCGCCTCCGCTTCCTGCATAAACAGGACAATAAGACCCTTGTCTTTATCGGAACTGGGGAGACCAAAGCGGCCGATGATATCCTGACCATACTTAGTGATAATCGATTGGACCGTGGGCGCCAGATCGGCACGGTTGGGAACTTGAAGCCCAACGATAAAAGTTTGATCGCGCGGTAACAAGACAGGCACCACCTTTCCGCCAAACGCATAATCTATCGTAAAACTGGGGGCAAGGAGGAAACTGCAATGTCCGATCATGAGGTAAAAGATTTCCCGAAAAAAAGGATTTACCGCCGGCGAAGTGCGGCCCAAGCTAAACCCCAACCGTCAACTCCAACAAAGGGTCTACCCCCGGAAGACCTGGCTGCCTTCCAGGAATTAGCACCTAAGCTGAGTCCAAAAGGGCAGGAAGTGATCGCCCTTTTGGTGAAGGTCTTTAACGAAAAGGGTGAGCTGAATACGGATCAGTTGTTACAACTAATCAGTGGCTACACCGGCCAGGAGAAAAACAACCCGCAAAAGAGCCCGCCGAATCTGTCGCCGCTCATCGGAATGTTACCGCTTTTAACTTCATCCCTTGGTAACCAGGGTCTCAACCCAACGGTCCTCGCTAGTTTAGTCAGTATGTTAGCGGCAAACCGACCGCGGGACTAGATAATAACCCCGGGTGGCACCCGGGGTAGACTTGTTCCGGTCTGCTCCTACTGCTCCATCTGTTTAGCCAGAAAGCCCGCCGCAGTTTCCGCCACTTTAATCTCCAGATTCCCCATGGTCACCCCGGGTTCTTTTGAAGCTAGAATAACGGCACCAATCGGATCCCCTTCGGCAATAATCGGCGCAATAACTTGCGCAGTAAATTTACATTCTCCCTCGTCTTCCAGGGTCGGACAAGTTTCGCAGTATTTATGCTAGCCGGGCGTTGGCATCAAAACAACCTTCCGATCTTCAATCGCATTTTCGACCGCCTTCGAGATCGGCTTATCAATAAACTCTTTTTTCGGCGCGCCAGCCACTGCAATGACCAGATCCCGGTCGGCAATAAGGGAAATATGTCCGGGCGATTCATATAGAGAATCCGCATATTCTTTGGCAAAATCCCCGAGTTCACCGATGGGTGAGTATTTTTTTAGGATCACTTCACCCTCCCGGTCAACAAAGATCTCTAGAGGGTCGCCCTCCCTAATCCGGAGGGTTCTGCGAATTTCCTTTGGAATTACGACACGGCCCAGATCATCTATTCGCCGAACTATACCTGTTGCCTTCATCCTTTTTCCCTCCTTCTTCTAAGTCCTCCATCCGCCACTTTTGGTGCAATGTCTTCAATGTTTTCGAACCCAACCCCTCTTTCATAGCCAGGATTTGTTGCTATTTATTGATATTATATACTGTGCTGAGCAGGAATATTCATTTGCCGCATTGGCTGTAACTAACGCCGGATGGAGGACTGTCATGATTAGATTTCCCGGTGCAGCTTTGAATATACTTCTTAAACCGACTTCTTCTCCCCTAACAAATAGCGGAGCGAGTCCTTGACCAGTTTCCAACTTTCCGCCGCCTCACGCCCGGCCGTCCGCCAGCGCATCACCGGTTGCCGGCCCGGCTGGTAGCGGACCTGACCCTTGTAACCCACAAGTAACGCGGTAATCCGTTCCGCATCTAAAGCTAAACCCGGTAGAAAACGGGCGACCAGATCCCCCCGTTCCGTGGTCACGGCACTGATCCCCAACTGCTTGGCCAGCACTTTCAGGCGGGCGATCTCCAACAGGTTCCGGGTGGCCGTCGGTAAATCCCCAAACCGGTCTTCCAACTCCGCTTCAACCTCATCGGCCTCCGGTAGGCTAGTGATGGCAGCAATCTTCTTGTACATCTCAACTTTTTGGGCGGGATCGCCAATGTACTCTTCTTCAATGAAAGCATCCACGGCAACTTCAATGGTGGGATCCGGCGTGTCCGGTTTTTTCTCCCCGCGCCGTTCGGTCATGGCTTCCTCCAACAAGCGGCAATAGAGATCAAAACCGATAGCCGCGATATGACCATGCTGCTCGGCTCCTAACAGGT
This sequence comes from Bacillota bacterium, assembly GCA_012512605.1. Taxonomy (GTDB): domain Bacteria; phylum Bacillota; class UBA4882; order UBA10575; family UBA10575; genus Capillibacterium. The sequence continues at coordinate 543 of JAAZDX010000103.1, read as the reverse complement.
TGCCCGCACCCCGGATCTCCAAGTCCCGTTGGGCAATTTTCAATCCGGACCCCAGATCCGTAAAGTCCCGGATCGTCGCCATTCTTTTCTCCGCTACTTCGCTTAAGAGTTTATCTTTCCGGAAGGTAAAGTAGGCATAGGCAACCCGGTTGCTCCGCCCCACTCTTCCCCGAAGCTGGTACAGTTGGGAGAGGCCCAGCCGGTCGGCGTCATAGACAACAATGGTGTTCACATTCGGAATGTCCAAACCGTTCTCGATAATCGTGGTACAGACCAAAAGATCGCTGGCTCCTTCATAAAAGCTGAGCATAACCTCTTCCAGCTGGTCCTCGGACATCTGTCCGTGGGCAATATCAATCCGCGCTTCGGGGATCAGCTGTTGCAGATAACTGGCCATTTGCTCGATGGTCTTGACCCGGTTATGGACAAAGAAAACCTGTCCGCCCCGTTCCATTTCCCGCCGGATCGCTTCAACAATCACCTCTTCGTTGTATTCAATAACATAGGTTTTAACCGGATAGCGGTCTTCCGGCGGCGTCTCGA
>JAAZDX010000102.1 GCA_012512605.1 Bacillota bacterium | reverse complement strand
GGAAGATATGGTCTATACCGTGACACCCTTTATTTCTCCCTTTCATATAATATTTTAAGGTAGTCACTCAAGTTGAATTAATTAAATGTCGGGTGAGTGACAAGCCCCGGAGGTTAACCGCAACTGGTCATTCGCAGCGGTTTCTCTAGCCTAATTTACAGGAATTAATACGCGAGAATGACAGACTAGTATTCTCTTGAGAAGTCGACCACGCTGGCTACATTAATTTCACGAGATAAGGTGAATATCAAAGCCAGGCGGGTGACAAGCCCCGAAGGCTAACAGCTGCTGGTCATTCGCAGCGGTGACTCTTACTTGAACTGCAAAATTTAAATCCGCGGGAATGACAGTCTAGTGTTCTCTTGTTGGAAGTATATTGTGTACGACCACCGCAAGGAGAAAGGGGGATAAGAGTGGAAACCGAGAAAAAAGGCGTTCGTCTGATCGTGAATAAGGAGTGGACGCCAGAGACCATTTCCACGCTGGGCAGCGGTTTTTTCTACCACTTATCCTACCCCGTAGAAGAAATTGAGCCTGAACTCCTTGCCGACATCAGGAAGGCGCTCCTCCCACCGGGGACAGAAATGGAAATCCTCTTCCGGAAAGACGGTGAACTGCGCCGCGTCGCCTTGGCTGAATTGGAATGGATCTTAGATTTCGACACCTTTATTCGTCTTGAATTTCGTTTAATGCAAACCTTGCCTTCGCTAAAGGCCATACGTTCTTCACCACCAAACGGTTATCTTTTCTACTACAAATAAAACCTACCCTTAACGGGTGGGTTTTTTTATTAGCCGATTTACCTGAAGGAGATTGTTTTGGCTTGTCGAAAATAGATCTGATAGCCCATTAAGAGGTGGTTACTTTGTTGATCGCGAAAAAACTCACGAAAATCTTCAACAACGGCGTCGTGGCCTTGGATCAGCTTTCCCTTACTGTGCAGAAGGGAGAGTTCGTTTTTCTGGTCGGTCCGAGTGGTGCCGGAAAAACCACCTTTCTGAATTTGGTCATCCGCCAAGAGGTTCCCACTTCTGGCCTGATTGCCATCAACCGCCAGAACCTAGCTTACCTCAAAAAAAAGGAGATCGCTTTCCTCCGCCGAAACATCGGCGTTATTTTTCAGGATTATAAACTATTACCGCAAAAAACGGTCTATGAGAACGTCGCCTTTGCCCTGGAAGTAATCGAGGCCAAAACCCGTTTGATTAAGCCCCGGGTCTATGAAGTCTTAGAATTAGTTGGCCTTCTAAATAAGGCCAATCTCTTGCCTTCTGAATTATCCGGCGGCGAACAACAACGGGTCTGTTTAGCCCGGGCTTTGGTCAACCGGCCCCTCTTATTACTGGCCGACGAACCCACTGGAAACCTAGACCCCGATACTTCATGGGGGATAATGGATCTCCTCCGGGAAGTCAACCGCCGCGGCACCACCATTGTCATGGCCACCCACAACCGGGAGATCGTAGACCATATGCGCCGGCGGGTCATCGCTTTAGACCGGGGCAGGCTGGTTCGGGATACACCCAAAGGAGGTTATACCCTTGAAACCTAGAACCTTTTTTTACTTTCTCCGCGAAGCCTTGCATGGACTGATCCGTAATCGCGTAACGACCTTAACCGCCTTGGGGATCCTTACCATCGGGCTTTTCCTCTTTGGGTTGTTTTTTTTACTAACCGCTAATCTCCACCATTTAACCGTTCTGGCCTGGGAAGAGGTTGAAATTCGCGTTTTTTTGGAACCAACTGTTACGAATCAGGAAAAGATCGGTGCTGAACTGGCCGCCTTGCCCGGGGTAAAAAGTGTGAAGTTTGTCTCGAAAGCAGAAGGGGCAGCGGCGTTAGAAAAGATGCTCGGCAATCAGAACCTTTTTCTTGATGGCGAAAACCCCTTACCGGCGGCTTTTAACCTGTCCGTACAGGAAACGGCCGACCTCCAAACGCTGACTCGCTTGGCGTCGGCCATCCCCGGTGTGGAAGAAGTCGTTTTTAAACAGGACTTTGTGCGGTTTCTCGAGATCGTAATCCGTTTAATCATGATCTTCGGCTTCGCGCTCCTTTTCTTAACCGCTTTTGCCGTCTTATATATCGTTGTCAACACAATCCAACTTACGGTTTACGCCCGCCGGAAAGAGATTGAGATTATGAAGTTAGTTGGCGCAACCGATGCCTTTGTGCGCTGGCCGTTCGTCTTGGAAGGGATCATTTTAGGCTTACTCGGTGCCGGCCTTGCTTTACTAATATTAAGAGAAGGCTACGGTTTTTTGGTCCATAAGATCCAGTTTTACCGCCGTTTTCTTCCACTTCTGTCCGGACCAGAGCTTGAGTTAAAACTAATGGCTGTTCTTTTGGGTATGGGCTTCTTCTTTGGTGCCCTTGGGAGTCATGTTTCACTAAAAAGACACCTCAAAGTTTAAGTTATAACCGCCTAGCTCCCCTCATATGCTCTTAGGGAACCAACCACGGCAGACTAAGGTAAAGGAGACGAAGGGCGTGTTATTAAGGCTTGATTCCTCCCGCCGACGGACGATCGCGTTTGTTTTGATTTTTTCGTTGTTGACCGCTTTTTTCTGGTTCGGCTTTGCCTTAACCCAGGATAAGTACAGGGATCTGGGCTTAGCCTGCCAAGTGATTCCTTTACTCAAATTAAAGTATTATCTGCCCCTGAGTCTTTCCCGCTTAGCCCTGACCTATCTGCAAGCCGGCAGTGTTCCTGCCCTCTTGACGAGCTTAGGAGATCCTTATACCCAATACCTGACAGCGGCCGAGTACAGCCGGTTGCTGGAGGAGAACAAGGGAGTTTACGGTGGCATCGGTCTCTATCTTGAATATACCGACGGTCAACTGATCGTCTTCAAAACAATCAACAACTCGCCGGCCGCCCAGGCCGGTTTGCAACCGGGTGACCGGATTACAGGCATTAACCACCAACCAACGGCGGGCTTATCGAAAGAAGCCGCCGCCGGGGCCATTTTAGGCCCGCCCGGGACCACTGTGGTCCTGACGATCCAACGGGGCGGAGTCCTGCCCGCGCAGGAGATTACCTTAACCCGAGCTTTAATTGACCCTTCCATCGAATGGGAGATCCGACCCGATCCCCAAGTTGGCAAGATCGGCTGGATTACCCTCACCCAGTTTACCGAGGAGACCGGGAAGGACTTGGGTCGGACCTTACAGCTTTTTACCCAGGAACAAGTGGCCGGGATCGTTTTGGATCTGCGCTATAACCCCGGCGGGTTACTCGTTTCTGCCTTGGAGGTCGCCAGTCGCTTTCTCCCCGGGGCGGAAGGACTTCCCCTGGTGTCCCTTCAATACCGGAACCAAACCACCGAGCATTTTCACGCTTACCCGAACCCCCATTCGACCTTTCCGCTGGTGGTGCTGATCAACGAGTGGAGTGCAAGCTCATCCGAGATTGTCGCCAGCGCGATCCAACACTTGAAGGCTGGGGTGTTAGTGGGAAACACCACTTTTGGGAAAGGCCTGGTCCAGGATGTAATTCCTCTCCGCGGAGGCGGGGCCCTTTACCTAACGGTGGCCCGTTACCTGACGGCTGGTGGCTATTCAATCCACCAGAAAGGCGTGGAACCCGACGTGCGCGTGACCATCCCGTCTGCGCCCGAGGCGGCGGCAAAAGAGAGCGACCTTGCTCTGCTCGAAGCGGTTGATCGCCTCCAAACCGAAACCGCTCTACAGGTCCTGAAACAGTTGATCATCGCCCGCCGCCAACCGGCGGCCTAGTTAGAAGCAAGTTTACACCCGCGAAGGGGGAGTGTTCAGCATGGCCCCACAACCCCAAACCAACTTTCCTTTGCCGCGGTGGCGGTTTTCCAGCCACAACTTTCTGCTGACTCTGTTCCTGCTCTCCCTTGCCAGTCAGTACATGCTCTGGTCCGTAGTGACGCCACCGGTCTTTGTACCCCGGCCACCCCTGACCACTCCAGGGTTTGCCACCCCAAAGCCCGGTTTCACCTCAACCGTCCAGTGGTTATTATACACGTGGCGACCAGCCTCCCTTATTCCCCCACGTCCAGAGATTCCGAAGCCACCAACCCTCGTTGAACCGCCGGTTCCGCCCCAGGCACAAGTGGCGATCATCATTGATGACCTTGGCTTTGTCCAGGAAGCAACGGAAGCCTTTTGGGAGCTTGAGATCCCTTTGACCTTTGCCGTTTTACCCTGGGGTCGCTACTCAGAAACCCATGCCCGCGAAGCGGTCAAGCGAAAGCAGGAAGTGATTCTTCATTTACCGCTCGAACCCCTCGATCCCCAAACCGATCCAGGCCCGGGGGCGTTGCGCATCGCTTCTTCTCCAGAACAGTTGCGCCAACAGCTCAGCGCGAATCTTGCCGCCGTACCGGGAATCACCGGGGTCAATAACCACATGGGCTCGAAAGGGACACAAGATCGGGAATTGATGCAGCTTTTGATGGCCGAGTTAAAAAAGGCTGGTTTATTCTTCATTGACAGCCTGACCATCCATACTTCAGTGGCGGCCACCGTTGCCCGCGAGCTCGGTGTGCCAACTGCCGTCCGTGATGTCTTTCTGGATGGGTCCGGTACCGAAGCCTTTCCGGCCCAGATCGACCTTTTGATCGAAACGGCCCTCACCCAGGGATCGGCCATCGGAATTGCTCATACCCGCCCGGGCGTGGCTGCCGCACTTCAGGAAGCCATTCCCCGCTTCGAAGCCGCCGGGATTGAGCTAGTCCATGTTTCCACGCTTGTTAAATAAGTTTAACCTCCCGGAAGAGGATTTGCTCCTTCTGTGTCGAACACGAATGTATGTTCGATGTTCCGTTTTCCCTTGCCTTTTCCCTTGCCCTTTGTTATACTAGCTTTTATGTAAACGCTACAGTTTGGAGTTGATTCGATGTCCGGATTTAAGTTGGTTTCCCCGTATACGCTCCGCGGCGACCAACCACAGGCGGTTGCCGAATTAACCGCGGGTCTCGAAGCCGGGATGCCCCACCAGGTTTTACTCGGCGTCACCGGATCCGGGAAGACTTTTACCATGGCCAATGTGGTTGCCCGGGTCAACCGGCCCACCTTGGTCATTGCGCATAATAAAACCCTTGCCGCCCAATTATACAGTGAATTTAAAGAGTTTTTTCCGGAAAATGCCGTCCATTACTTTGTCAGTTACTACGATTACTACCAACCGGAGGCTTATATTCCTCAGTCCGATACCTATATTGAAAAGGACGCCAGCATCAACCAAGAGATTGATCGGCTGCGCCATGCTTCCACTTCCGCCCTTTTCGAACGGCGGGATGTTTTAATTGTGGCCAGTGTCTCTTGTATTTACGGGCTAGGCTCCCCCGAAGATTACCAGGGCATGACCCTCTCACTTAAACACGGGGACACCCGAAACCGCGACAAGATCCTCCGCCGCTTGGTGGGGATCCAATATACCCGGAACGATGTAGGCTTTACCCGTGGCACCTTCCGGGTCCGCGGGGATGTGATCGAGATTATTCCGGTCTATGGCGAAACCGTGATCCGCATCGAGCTCTTCGGGGATGAAATTGACCGGATCCTCGAGGTCGACCCCTTAACGGGGGAAATTTTGGGCGAAATAGAACAAATTACAATCTACCCGGGCACCCACTACGTGACCAGCGAAGAAAAGATGAAGACGGCAATCCGCTCGATCGAAGCTGAACTCGAAACGGAGCTGACCCGGTTGCGTGCCGAGGGCAAACTTTTGGAAGCCCAAAGGTTAGAACAACGGACCAACTTCGATCTGGAGATGATGCAAGAAGTTGGCTTTTGTCAAGGAATTGAGAACTACTCCCGCCACCTAACCGGGCGGCAACCGGGCGAACCCCCGGCCACCCTCCTTGATTATTTTCCCGACGATTTTCTGCTTTTCATCGACGAGTCGCACGTGACCATCCCCCAACTTAGGGCGATGTACGCCGGGGACCGTTCACGCAAAGAAACCCTGGTACGATACGGCTTCCGCCTGCCTTCCGCTTTGGACAACCGCCCGCTCCGCTTCGAAGAGTTCGAACAAGCCGTGAACCAAGTAATCTACGTCTCGGCCACCCCGGCTGCCTACGAACTGCAAAAAGCATCCCAAGTGGTGGAACAGGTCATTCGCCCCACCGGACTGCTGGATCCGGAGGTAGAAGTCCGCCCGGTAAAAGGACAGATTGATGATCTGATGGAAGAGATTCGCCAGCGGGTGGACCGCCAGGAGCGGGTCCTGGTCATCACCTTAACCAAACGGATGTCCGAAGATTTAACCGAATACTTGGAAGAGGCCGGTTTTCGCGTGAAATATCTCCACTCGGAGATCCACACCATCGACCGGGTTGAGATTCTACGCGATCTCCGGCTTGGTAAATTCGATGTCCTCGTCGGAATCAACCTGTTACGAGAAGGGCTGGATTTACCGGAAGTTACGCTGGTTGCCATCCTGGACGCGGATAAGGAAGGTTTTCTCCGTTCGGAGACCACTCTGATCCAGATCATTGGTCGGGCCGCCCGCCATGTAGCCGGGAAAGTGATCATGTATGCCGACCAGGTGACCGATTCAATGGCCCGCGCCATCCAAGAAACCAACCGGCGCCGAACCAAACAGCTCCGTTATAACGAAGAGCACAACATTACCCCCGCCTCGGTCCAGAAAGCGGTGCGCGATCTAATCAGCCTGGAACAGGTGGCCGAAGAGAAAGTGGTTTACCAGACAAAACAACAGAAAATGACCCGAGCCGAAGTGGAGGAGACCATCAACCGGTTAGAAGCCGAGATGTTGGCGGCCGCGGGCAAATTAGAATTTGAGACCGCAGCCCAATTACGGGATGAACTGAAGGAATGGCAGAAGTTACTGGAGGAATGAACAGAGATGAAAAAGGACTGGATCACCATTCGCGGCGCGCGTGTCCACAACCTAAAAAATATTGACCTTGAGATTCCCCGGAACCAGCTTGTTGTGATGACCGGGATCTCCGGTTCGGGCAAATCTTCGCTGGCCTTTGATACAATTTACGCGGAAGGACAGCGGCGGTACGTGGAATCGCTGTCCGCCTACGCCCGACAGTTCCTTGGTCAAATGGATAAACCCGACGTGGACTACATCGAAGGCCTTTCCCCGGCGATCTCCATCGACCAGAAAACAACCTCGCGGAACCCCCGTTCCACCGTGGGAACGGTCACCGAAATCTACGACTACCTCCGCTTGCTGTTTGCCCGGGTTGGCCAGCCCTTCTGTCCGACGTGCGGCTGTCCTATTACCAAGCAGACTGTCGAGCAGATCGTGGATCAAGTCATGACCCTTCCGGACGAAACCCGGTTTCATGTCCTGGCCCCGATCGTCCGGGGACGGAAAGGGGAGTACACTAAGGTCTTTTCCGACTTGAAAAAAGAAGGTTTTGTCCGGGTGCGGGTGGACGGTGAGATTTATAACCTGGATGACGAAATCACGCTCAGCCGGTACAAACAACACTGGATCGAAGTGGTCGTGGACCGGCTCATCCTCCGGCCCGGGATTTATCAACGGCTCGCCGCCTCGGTCGAACTAGCCCTCGATATGGCCAAGGGTCTGGTCATTATCGCTCCGCTCACGGGCGAAGAAACTTTGTTCAGCGCCAATTTCGCCTGCCCCCAGTGCGGGTTCAGTTTTGAGGAGATTACCCCGCGGATGTTCTCCTTTAACTCGCCCTACGGTGCCTGTCCCGACTGTGATGGGCTCGGCTTTAAACTGGAGATTGACCCCGAGAAGATTCTGGATAAAAACCGGTCCATTCGGGAAGGGGCGGTTCTACCCTGGAGCGCCAACCAGAGTTCTTGGTCACTGCAGTACCTATTTAGCGTCGCCCGGCATTATGGCCTCGACCCGGATCTACCCTTGAAGGAAGCCACCCCAACCCAGGTCAACGCCATTCTTTACGGCTCCGGCCGGGAAAAGATCCCCGTTGTTTATCAGGGCAACAACGGCCGTGAGTGGCGGCAACAGGTGCGGTTTGAAGGGATTATTAACAACCTAAGCCGCCGCTACCGGAAGACCGACTCGGAAGCAATCCGTCAGGATTTTGAGAATCGGTTTATGACCATGCGCCCCTGCAGCAGCTGCCACGGTGCCCGGCTCCGGCCGGAAAGTCTGGCTGTCAAGATCGGTGCTTATAATATTAGCCAAGTCACGGCTTTTTCGATCGCCAAAGCCAAAACTTTTTTCGCTTCCTTAAAGCTCTCGGAGAAAGAGCAGATCATTGCTAAGCAGGTTTTAAAAGAGATCGACAAACGCCTGGGTTTCCTGGTCGATGTTGGCCTCGACTACCTGACTCTCGACCGGACCGCCGGTTCCCTTTCGGGCGGCGAAGCCCAACGCATCCGACTGGCCACCCAGATTGGATCCTCGCTGGTGGGGGTCTTGTACATTTTAGATGAACCCAGCATCGGACTGCACCAAAGGGATAACCGGCGACTGATCAATGCGCTGCTTAACTTACGCGATTTAGGAAACACTTTAATCGTCGTCGAACACGACGAAGAAATGATGCGGGCCGCCGATTACCTGGTTGATATCGGGCCCGGGGCCGGGGCCCACGGCGGTGAGGTGGTCGCCACCGGAGATCTACCGACCATTATCCGTTGCCCCCATTCGGTGACCGGTGCCTACCTATCTGGTCAACGCCGGATCCCGGTCCCTCCTTTCCGCCGTCCCGGAAACGGTAAGTTTTTAACGATTAAAGGTGCCCAGGAGCATAATTTAAAAAAGATCGATGTTGCCATCCCCTTAGGCTGTTTTGTGGCGGTAACCGGGGTTTCGGGTTCCGGCAAAAGCACCTTGATCAATGATATCCTTTATCCGGTTTTGGCCCGCAAACTGAACCGGGCCACCACCCTCTATCCCGGCGCACACCAAGGAATTGAAGGCCTTGAACATCTTGATAAGGTGATCAACATCGACCAATCACCGATTGGCCGCACGCCCCGCTCGAATCCGGCTACCTACACTGGGGTCTTCGATGAGATCCGGGCCGTCTTTGCCGAAACCCCTGAGGCTAAATTACGGGGGTATAAGCCCGGGCGTTTTTCCTTTAATGTCAAAGGAGGGCGCTGCGAGGCCTGCACCGGCGATGGGATCATCCGCATCGAGATGCACTTTCTCCCCGATGTCTACGTACCCTGTGAAGTCTGTAAAGGAAAACGCTACAACCGGGAGACCCTTGAGGTTAAATACCGTGGAAAAACCATCGCCGATATTCTCGCCATGCCCGTCGAGGAAGCCCTGGATTTCTTTGCCAACCATCCCCGCATCCAGCGCCGTCTCCAGACCTTGTACGATGTGGGATTGGGCTACATTAAGCTGGGACAACCGGCAACCACCCTTTCGGGCGGCGAAGCCCAACGGGTCAAGCTTGCCACCGAACTAGCGAAGCGCAGTAACGGCCGGACCTTTTATATTTTGGACGAGCCCACGACCGGCCTGCATTTTGCCGATGTGGAAAAGCTGCTGGAGATCTTACAACGACTGGTCGAAAGCGGGAACACCGTCCTTGTGATCGAGCACAATCTAGAGGTGATTAAGACCGCCGATTACCTGATCGATCTCGGTCCGGAGGGCGGCGACCAGGGCGGTCAGGTCGTGGCCGTCGGTACGCCGGAAGAAGTCGCTAACAACTCCGCCTCTTATACCGGCGAAGTTCTCCGTCCGGTGCTGGGTCTCGTTCCGGTGGGAAAAGAAGCTTGATCCACCAATAACCAACAGCTAATCAGCACCTTTTAAACCTTCAAGATAAAAAATAAAAAAGAACGCACCACCTGGTCCTTATAACTACCGTGGTGCGTTTTTCTTCAAGCGTTAAAGCGAGGCGGCCGGCAACGATCCGTCGTTAACTATATTTCTTTCCGGTAGATGCGGTAGGTCCGGTAAAGCCGGCCGCCCGCGCCTTCCACCGAACGGATGGATTCCTTATTCATCTCGGCAATAGCCGAGCCTTCCCCATACTTATAGCCTTTTTTGCGCGCTTCCACCATTAGACGATGGTAGATCGCACCGTTGACCGCCTTGTTCCGGAACCTGGGGACGACAAACTGGATAAAGACCCGGGCACCGTTGATCCGGCGTTTGTACCAGAGGTATTTCGCCCAACCAAAGGGGAAAAGCCGTCCATTCAGCCGTTTCAAGACCTGGTTATAGTCGGGCAAACCAACCACAAAACCAATGGGCTCCGTTCCCGAGCGGGCGATATAGACCAGATCCGCATCCATAAACTGAACCAAAGTCTCGAATTCAGACCGAATCTCCTCCAGCGAGGGCGGGGTTAAATGCTCCCAGGTGGCCGGCATGGCCAAGTCAAGGATTTTTTTGATATCCCGAATCTCCCGCTCCACCTGTTTCCGGTCAAAACGCTCGATCCGAAACCGGTATTTCCGCATGGCATAGGAGACAACCCGGTCAAACCGTTCCGTATCCAAGCTCGCCACATCCAGGTAAAAAGCGAAGAGGTCCATATCCTTCCCAAAGCCATAGGCTTCAAAGAAGCTTTCGTAATAAGAAGGGTTATAAGAATTCATCAACACCGGCGGCCCGTCAAACCCCTTGATTAAAATTCCCCGGTTATCATCGCCGTTGGTTGGGGAGACCGGTCCAACGATGCTGTTGATCCCCCGCGCTCTTAACCACCGGCTGGCCGCGGCAAATAATGCAAAAGCCACTTTTTGGTCATCGATCGATTCAAAAAGGCTCAGATAACCCTCTTCTTTTTTCTTTTCTCGGTTTAGTTTCTGGTTAATCCCGACTAAAAGCCGTCCAACCACTTCCTCCCCAACCTGGGCCAGAAAGAAAGTATGTTCCCCATTGGCCAGTAAGGGGTTGTTTTTTCCCTGCAGAGTGCGGAGTTGCTGCCCGCGGAGGGGCGGCACCCAGTTAGGATCGTTCTTATAGATCGTCCATGGTAGCGCAATAAACTTTTTTAACCCTTTAACGTCTTGTACCTCTTTAATTTGTAGCATTTCTCTTCTCCCATCTTAGCGTGGCATCAGCAACCAAGCGACCGCAAAGCCCAAGTAATTACCGATGGCATACCCCATTAAACCGCAGGTTAATCCCGGCACAAGCACCTCACGGTTCTTTAAACGCTCGGCAACCGGTCCGATAACGGCCGGACCAAAAATTCCGGCGGTTGAGGTAATAAGCATGGTATCCGTGTCAATCCGGAAAATCCTCGCCAGGATTATGTGGATCAAAATAGCAGTCGTCATCACAAAGGCGGTGTAAAGAAAGATTCCCGTACTGGAACTCAAGATCTCTTGGAAATTAATATTAGTCCCCAGTGTCAACGAAAAAACAAGGATAAAGTACTGGCCTGCTTCGTAGGTGCCTTTAATCCGGCGGATCCGCTGGTGGAAAGAGGCGGCTACGCCAAGGGTGGTGAGGATTAACATGATAATACCCACATCAAGTCCCCCGGTGACCAGCAGGGCAATTCCGGCACTGATCCCCACACATATTAAGGAGAGCAGGACCGCAAAACCCAATGCGACTTTCGACCCTTCTTCCTCCGTCGCCGCCAAGGCCGGTTCGGTAAACGGGGAGGAGAAGGGTGGTAAGATCTTCCCAACCAACCATTTGGCCCCGGTCACTAAAAACAAGAAATAGAGTCCGCCCATGATCGCATCGGCGGTATTGGTCAAGATTAAAGTTTCCTCCCGAACCTGCAACCCCATACCAATAGCCATCAAATTAGGTGTTCCCCCGGTGTACACCCCTACTAACATTCCGGATATTTTCCAGTATTCCGGTACCCAAGAAAAAAACAAAGCAGCAAGAACAGCACTGACCACCGCACTGATGGCAACCAGAACAAAGGAGAGCACCGTTTTTCGCGCCAGTTTTAGCCACCTTTTGACATTGGTGGAAAAAAGAATTAAGGGAATGGCAATCGGCACCGCCACTTCCGCCAAGGAAAGGGCTAACTGTTTATCAATGGGTATTATACTTTGGTTGCCGAGAACCATCCCCACCAGGTAACAAAGGAGAATCGGGCTGAGAAACCCAATTTTTTTCGAACTTTGTAACCCTTTAGTAATTAAAAATGGTGTTATAAAGTAAAAGATCATTTCGATGACTTTCACGACATCGCCTCTTTTCCCGCTTTTACCGAGTCTATGATATGATCAGTAACTAGATTTTACAATTACCGTCCTTTGTTTGTCAAGGTAACATAAAGGTATAAATGGTGGTGGCAGAAAAAGGGGCCCGCCTTTACATCCCGAAGCCAATTATGTATAATTCTAATCAGCCCCGCCCGCAGAGAAAGGAAGGTTTTTTTATGATTAAACACTTGTTTTTTGATTTAGACGGTACACTGCTCCCAATCGACCTGGATTTTTTCTTCCAGGATTATCTTGTAACCCTAAGCGCCCGGTTTGCCACCGCCATTGAACCGAAGGTCTTTCAAGATAAATTGTTGGCCAGTACCATGGTGATGATCAAAAGCAATGATCCGAATCTAACGAACGAAGAAGTCTTCTGGCAGGACTTTCCGGCCCGAATCGGCATGACCCGCGCCGTCCTGGAACCGATCTTCCGCGACTTCTATGCGCATGAGTACCGAACGCTGGGCAATAACCTACCGCCGGCCGGCCCGGTGCGTACGCTTTTGGCTTCCGCTTTGGAGCAAGGATTCAGTGTCACGATCGCGACTAATCCGGTCTTTCCCCGCGATGCAATTATCGAACGTTTGTCTTGGATTAACTGTCACGATCTCCCTTACCTCCTGGTCACTTCCATGGAGAAGATGCACTTTTGCAAACCCAATCCCAACTACTACCGGGAGATTCTCGATCTCCTAAAGGTCAAACCGGAGGAGTGTATGATGATCGGTAATGATGTGGAAGAAGATATGGTCGCTGCCGAGCTGGGGATGAAGACTTGTCTCGTCACCGACCGGCTGATCAGTCGGGGGAAAACAAAGCTCACGCCAGACTACACTTGCCGTCTTGCCGAGCTTCCCCAAGTCCTCATGGCTTTAAAAGAGCTTCCGTCCTCAAAAAACTGAATCCTTGGTAAATCATCGTTCTAGACAGCCGCAGCCTACTCCTTCTATCTTTCGCCAAGAAAAAAACCCCTTTAGTCAAGGGGTTTTTTTATCAACAACATAGAAGCACGATAAATTGGCCTGTTTAGAACGCGGGTACAATATCCCCGCTGTAGTTTTCGAGGAGATATGCTTTGATCTCCGGACTGTTCAGCGCTTGGGCCAGTTTTTGCAGGGCTGGTTTATTCTGGTCCGCCGTCCGCACCGCAAGGACATTGGCGTAAGGAGATTCCGCGCCTTCAATAAACAAGGCATCCCGGTTCGGAACCAGACCAGCAGGAAGCGCATAGTTGGTATTGATCACCGCCAGATCAACTTCGGGGAGAATCCGTGGCAACTGCGCGGCTTCCAAGGCTCTGACCTGAATGTTTTTCGGGTTTTTCGCGATGTCAAACTCGGTAGCGAGCAGCCCAACGCCTTCCCGGAGTTCAATCAATTTCGCTTGTTCCAGCAACATCAACGCCCGCCCACAGTTGGTCGGATCATTCGGCACGGCAACTACAGCACGGTTTCGCAATTGCGCTAGTTCCGTGATTTTTTTGGAGTAGACGCCCATCGGTTCGATGTGTACCTTCGCAATATAAGTCAAGTCCAAACGGTGATCCTTGGCAAACTGTTCAAGAT
>JAAZDX010000101.1 GCA_012512605.1 Bacillota bacterium | reverse complement strand
CGATTGGTCTCAGATGCAGGAAGAACGGCTCTATTGGGAGACCAATTTGCGCCAAAGGATGCTCGTTTTCCGTCTATATATTTATTTACTTCTCTTTCTGCTCCTCTTGGCGTTGTGGTTACCGTTAACCCGGAGGCACCATTTAGCGACATATACCAGGGCGGGTTTCCCGGCTATAGCTGTTCTGCCTTTAACCTTGCTGCTGTTAGCGCCGTTTCGGATCACCCATGGGCCTTTATTTGCCCTCTGTCTTGTTTTGGGGAGCAGTGGAATTTGGGCCTTTATCCGGATGTTTTTCCCCACCCGGCTGCTGGCTTACCGCGGGCTTTTCATGGGGACCTCCTTGGTGATTCTGGTTGATCTGTTTTTTGGTGCCAGATTAATGCTACCTTCTTTACTCGGGCCCAGTCCGGTGTTGGGACACCGCTTTTATGGTTTAGGCAACGAATATCTGGGCGTTTTTCTCGGTACTTTTCTTCTCGGGGCGGCCGATTTTCTCATCCACTCCCCATGGCGCAAGTGGAGCGGCTTACTTTTAGGGGGCGTAGCCTTACTGGTCTTTTCGCCTTTTGGTGGGGCTAATTTCGGCAGTGGCGTGGCCCTTATCTACGCCGGGTGGCAGATCGGCCGCCGGATTAGACCGCCGACGCTGGCCAGGCGGAACTTGGTTTTGTTCTCCTTGTGTCTGGTGGTGGGGTTGGGTGTTCAGCTAGTCGGCGTCGAAACGGGGGGGACAACCCATCTCCATAGTGCCCTCCGCCTGTTACGCCTAGGCGCTTGGGAACAGATCACGACCGTTGCGGTGCGAAAAATCCGGATGAATCTCAAGTTGATCACCTATAGTCCATGGGGTCCTGTGTTTTTAGTGGTTTATCTTATTATCCTTATCGGCTTGTGGGTAGCGGAGAAAAAAAACGCTGCGGCCGAGCTGGAGCAAGAATGGTACTGGCCAGGTGTGGTCATCACGGTCAAAACGGGGATCGTAGCTTTTCTAGCTAATGATTCGGGGATTGTGGTACTGGCTCTTTTAGTTCTTTATCCGCTGATTATCCTTGCCGAATGGCGGTTGGCAAGGGAGCGTAAAGGTCTTTTTGCCTTAGTAAAACAGGCAGGAAGAAGGTGGGTGGGCATTGAGAAAAACGGAAGTAATCCCAGTCGGACGGGATGAAACAGTACATGGTTTAATCCGAAAAATGCGGGAAAGCGTAAGCCCGCGCATAATTATTTATTCGCCGACCCGGGTCCCTTTTCTCCGGAATGAGATTAATTTACGACTTTTAAAGTATTACAGTGAAGAAGAAGAAAAGGAACTTGTTCTGGTCGTGAAAGACCGGACGGTTAAAAAGATTGCGGCCCGGTTAGGGATGGAGATTAAAGAGAAACTGGAGGCGGAAAAAGAGGAGAAACCGGAGGCCTACCAGAATCATCTGCCGATTGAACTGGAGGAGATGACGGCGGAAGCGGTTCCGGTCCGTGAAGAAGAGGTGCCCCTGGCTGTTCCTCCCGTACGCGGGGGACGTCTGCTGTTGGCTTTGGGGATAGCTGGTTTCAGTTTGCTGGTCGCCGCCTTTGTTCTCTTTCGACCACGGCTTAGTATTATCGTTCATCCAGCGACGCGGGACCATATGTTCCGGACCGTGGCGACGGTCGGTCTCAACTTTAGCGAACGGGAAGTCCTTCAGGGGAATATACCACTGAAGATCCGGGAGAAACAGGATGAATTGGGTGTTTCACTGGCGACTACCGGACGGAAAAGGGTGGGCCACGTACCGGCGAAAGGGAATGTATTCTTTATTAACAGTAGTGTTAACCCGATTATCGTGCCCAAGGGGACGGTTGTGGCGACCAAAACGGGGATGAAATTTGTGACCACAAAACCAGTGGTGGTCCCGAAAAAAAGTACCCGCTATGAACTGGGTGTGCCGACCGGTGAAAACTACGGCCAGGCTGAGGTGGAGGTCGAAGCCGTTGAGAAGGGGACCGTTGGTAATGTGGAGCGACAGACAATTACTGTGATCGAGGGTCATCTCGCCAATACGTTACATGTGATCAACCCGCAGCGGTTTACTACTGGCGAAGACCGCCTGGTCCCGGTTGTGCAGGAAGAAGATCTGCAGCGAGCGGAGGTAGAAGCAAAACGCCAGGTAGCGTTAAGGGCGGAATCGGTCGTCAACGAGCTGACGGAAGAGGGTTATCTGTTGCTCCCGGAGTTAATGACCACCGAGATTGGACAGTTAAGGGCGGAACAACCGATTGGGACGGAAAGCAGCACCTTGACGGTGAAGGTGGCTTATAAAATTGCCGCTCCTTTATTGAATAAAACCCATCTTTATAAGTGGTTGGAACAAAATATGTATCAGACTATACCTTCGGGTTTTCGTCCTGTTACCAACGAAATTGCTTGCCGGGAAGTAAAAGCCGAAGGAAAACTAGATGCGGCCAAAGTTAACGTGCTTGCGGTGGCGAAGATCCGGGGACAGATTAACCGCGACAAGGTCATGCAGGCGGTCACCGGAAAAACTCTTGCGCAGGCAAAAGAGGCGTTGATTGCCTTCCCCGAGGTTGGTCTGGTTGAGTTTGCGGCGAAACCCGAGGTTGATTTTGTTCCCAGACATAGTTATCAAGTGCGGTTGATTGTTCCCTCCGAGCGGTAAGACGGAAAAGAGATTTAAGTAGGTACCTGCTGGCAAGTTGATATGTGTGGAGAAGCGCACGCGCGTAGTTAGGAGTAGATAGATGGAAGAATGGCAACGGATCATGGCCCTTGATGTGGGGGAGAAACGGATCGGGGTTGCGCTCAGCGATCCGCTGGGGTTGACGGCCCAAGGCTTAGAGGTTTACCAGCGGCGAACGCTTGCGCAGGATTTAGCGTATTTGACAGCACTTTTTCAAAAACATCAATGTTCCGGGTTATTAATTGGCTTACCCCGTCATATGAATGGAGAGATCGGCCCGGAAGCGGAAAAGATCATGAAATTTGGAACGCGTTTAGGCCGGGATTGTGGCGTAAAACCGATTTTCTGGGACGAAAGGTTAACAACCGTCCAGGCTGAGTGGGCGTTAATCGAAGGGAATGTGCGCCGTCGCCGCCGGCGGCAAGTCATCGACCAATTGGCGGCGGTTCTGCTGCTGGAGAATTATCTGCGGTCCGGCGCTTTCCGGAAGAATAATATTTAATGCCGGGAAATGCCAAATTCCTCTTGTATTCGGTGCCAGTTTAGGGGAAAATATACTCATTAAACTAAAAGGAGGGTCAACATGTCCCATCATCACGGGGAGGAAGATTGGATTATCCTTGTTGACGAGGATAATCAGGAGTATCGCTACAGTTTGGAACGGACGTTGGAGATGGATGATAAAAAATATGTTATTTTAGTCCCGGAAATTCAGGAGAATCCCGTCGAAGAGGAAGCCCATGTTTTTCGGCTTGAGACTGATGAGAACGACGAAGAAATCCTAGTTGATGTGGAGGAAGAAGAGCTGGAGAAGATCCAGGCCCTTTTGGAGACGGAAAACGCGGATCTGGATTTTATCGATGATGACAGTGATTTTGATTTTGTAGACGAGGATGCAGAGGCCGATGTTGTTGGCGACACCGAGGGGATTCAACAGACGACAGAAGATGATGAAACAAAAACTGATGAAGAATAGCGCTTAGGCCGGATCCGACACGAAGTTGTATTTTCTGCTGATAGCATCCGGGGGGAAGATCCGGTATAATTAGAGCGAGGAGGGACTTCCGTGGGAAAACATGATATGCTCCCCCAACCGAACCGGGTTCTCCCGGGTTATAAATTCATCCGTTTCTTGTACCAGAACATCTGCCGGTTGTTTGGACCGGTCTTGCGAGACCGGTCTCGTTTTCAATTGGTTGTACAAGCTTTTTTTTGCTTTGGCTTTATTTTTTTAGTGGGACAAGCAATCTGGATTTATAATGGGGTGCAATTGAACCGGAAGATTTACAATCCACACCATACTACGATTGACATCGCGATGGGCTCCTCGGTCTATCAAATCGGATCGCAACTAGAAGAGAAAGGTTTAGTCAAGAACAAAAATAGTTTCATTTGGTATCTCTATCTTACCGGTCAACAAAACTCGTTGAAAGCAGGTCATTACAATTTTGGACCGGATCTCTCCTTCCGTCACCTGTTGCGGGAGTTAAAAACGGGTCGACCCGTCATCTATCGTGTGACCATTCCGGAAGGTTACACCATTGTGGAAATTGGGCGTTTACTGAGTGCCAGGGGTCTGGTTAATTATGAACGTTTTCAGGAACTTTTACATGACCGGGTCTTCCTCCGTTCGCAGCTGGTTGATTTTTCTCCTGTTTCCGGCGAGGGGTTTCTTTTTCCGGATACCTATGAATTTGCGAAGGGGGCGACGGAAGAAGAGGTTTTGTCCGTATTTTTTCAGCGGTTCCGCCAAGTTTGGGCCGAAGTAAGTAGAGAAGCACAGCCACCCAAGGGTTTTTCCCCGGTGGAGCTGGTGACGCTTGCTTCCATTGTGGAGGGCGAAGCTAAAGTGGAAGCGGAACGTCCGATCATCGCGGGAATCTTTTTTAACCGCTTAAGACGGGGACAACATTTGCAATCCTGCGCTACGGTCCAATACGCCCTTGGAGAACGTAAACCACGGCTCTTGTACCGGGATTTACAGGTTGAATCTCCTTATAATACCTATCTGTACCGCGGTTTGCCGCCGACCCCGATTGGGAATCCCGGTCGCGCTTCTTTGAAAGCCGTCTTGTCGCCGGCCGATACGGATTACCTCTATTTCTTTGCAAAACACGACGGGACTCATGTTTTTTCCCGGACTTACCGGGAACACATCCGGGCCCAAAATCTTTAGGCGCAGACGGGCGAGGGTAATAATTGATTATAAAAAACGCATATTCGGCTATAAACCCCTCCTTTTTGGTTAAATTAACCAAGGAGGGGTTTTTTCATGGAAAAGAAAAGGCAACGGATATATCTGTTCTGTACTGTCCTTCTGCTAGCCGGGTGTTATCTGGCCTACCGCTTATATACAATTCAGGTAACCCACAATTATGATTGGGCGCTAAAGGCGGTTAACCAGCGGAGTGATGGTTTGGCTCTCTACCGGCAGCGGGGTGCGATCATCGACTGTCATGGTCAGCCCCTCACTGGACGGGACCATCAAGCCTATCTCGCCGTCTTTCCGCCACTGTTGACCACGGAAGAAAAGAAAGCACTCGCGCCTTTGCTGGCCGCCCACCACATCAGGATGGATGCCCATTCGCCGGTGACCATTGCCAACCCCAGTGCTGAGCTGCTCCGCTTTATTAATGAGCGGCCTATGGCCGGGGTGACCTTCTGTACGATTCCCTTACGGTACGGGACCCGGCCTTTGGCTCACCACCTATTAGGGTATGTGCACCCAACCACCGGGGAAGGGATCGCCGGACTTGAGGCCATGTATGATGAAATTTTAGCCAGTGACCGCCTGGTAAAGCTAATCATGATGGCCGATGCCCACCAGCGCCCCATTCCTGGTCTGGGCTGGCGTTACCAGGAGGAGACGATCAGACGACCGGCCAGAAACCTCGTGCTAACCCTTGACTTCGGTTTGCAAAGAAAGGTCGAGACGCTGCTGGACGAGGCCGGGGTCACCAAGGGCGCGGTTGTTCTTTTGGAGGTAGGGACGGGAAAAATCCGGGCTCTGGCGAACCGGCCGGTTTTCAATCCTTACCGCCCGCAGCTCAGCCTGAACGATCCGGACCGTTCTTTACAGAACCGGGCCTTGGCGGCTTATCCGCCTGGCGGGATGTGGCGTTTAATCATTGCAGCGGCGGGTTTGGAGCGGGGACTACTCCATCCCGACCAAGTCTTTTGCGATGAGGCCGGAACCGGCCCTGGCTTCATGACGCTAACCCAGGCTTTTGCCTACGGTACGCGGTCAGTATTTCAAAAAACCGTGTCTCTGCTCGGGGCCGAACCGGTCTTGGCGATCGCGGGTGCCTGCGGTTTAGGGGCGGCGACGCTTCGCTTCCCGGGGGAAGAAACCGGGTTTTTACCCGATTGGGTTGGTGTCGACGATAGTACCGCTGTGGTTAGTGATGGGGAGAATATTACCGTGACCCCCGTACAGATTGCTGTAGTCTTACAAGTCATTGCCGGGGGCGGTGATTATTATCCGCCGACGGTGGTTGAAGGAATTCAGCAGGAGGATGGGGCGTGGTCTTCGCTCTCTCCGGCGACGGAAACTGGCCGTCCGGTTATGGCGGCAGCAACCGTGGCTGCGCTCCGAAAGATGCTGGAAGCAACGGTGCTCTACGGTACTGGACAAAAGGCTCAAATTCAGCACGAAGCGGCGGGCGTTGATGGGATGGTCGTAAGCGGCTACCGCGAGGGGCAGGCGATCTATCACAGCTGGTTTGCCGGTTATGCGCCGGCGTATGCTCCGCGCTTGGTGGGGGTTGTCTTGCTCGAGGATGATCCCGGCGGGGCGGAACGGGCGGCGGCGCTGTTTGCTTCGTTGATGGAGAGTTGTCTATCATTACTTTAAGGCTTATGTGTGCAGTTGAGTTCTTTTTTGCCGGATTGTTGGCCGGCGGCGTGTGGTTTATTTAACCAAAATTTGAACCGGTCCGGACTGGCACAGGACAAAAGCCCCCCACATACTTATAAACACACCGTATTTTACTTAACAGGGGGGCAGTCCAATGATCCTTTCTTGGATCGGGATGTTACTCAACCTGGTTTACCAGCAATTTGCTTGGCTGTTATCGTATATTGCCAATAACAATGTTTTTCCTATGCCGTTAACGGAAAGTGAAGAACAGGCTTTGATCCTGCGGATGGAAGCAGGTGATCTGGAAGCTAAAAACACTCTGATCGAACGAAATCTACGTTTAGTTGCCCACATCGTTAAGAAGTTTGACAATACCGGTGAAGATAACGATGATCTGATCTCCATCGGGACCATCGGTTTAATCAAAGGGATCAATACCTATAAAAGAAAGTACAATACTCGCCTGGCGACCTACGCGGCCCGGTGTATTGAAAATGAGATTCTAATGCACTTGCGCTCGACTAAAAAAATGAAGAACAATATTTTTTTACAGGATCCAATTGGTGCCGATAAAGAAGGAAACGAACTTACCTTGCTTGATATATTGGACACGGGAACAGATTTAGTTCCTGAGCTCGTTGAGAGTAAAATGGAAGAAGAAACGCTCCGTAAGAAGCTGGGTGTTTTAAGTAACCGGGAGCAGAAAGTGATCGAATTACGTTACGGACTGCGGGACGGGTTAGGGAAAACCCAGCGGGAGATCGCCAAAGTTTTGGGTATTTCCCGTTCCTATGTCTCCCGCATTGAGAAAAAAGCCTTAAAGAAACTGTTTAAATACTTTTCTGGCGAGGAACAGGACAATAAATAAAGCGCTTCTTTAAGAATCTTCTATCATCCCGCCCAATATTTATATTGGGGGGTGTGGGCGATGCGCTGGTCAGAGAT
>JAAZDX010000100.1 GCA_012512605.1 Bacillota bacterium | reverse complement strand
TTATCCTCCCCTGGTTGGTAACGGTATAGCTCGAAACGGCGGTCGTTATAAAGGACGACCAGAAAATCAGCGGCGGTCGGCACCAATTCGAGAACGCTCTCCCGGTACGGCCAAAGGAGAGAAGTGGTCCCGCCGGTTAAATCAACGGTCGCCATCTGGTAATAACCCCGTTCCCCTGTAAGACAGTACAGCTCCCCAGTATGGCTCCAGACCGGGTTACGGTGGTGCGCGGAGGCGTTAGTCAGCAAACGCACTGATTTTTCGTCCCAGAGGTAAAGCTGGTCATATTGTCCGCGGGGGCAAACAAACGCCAGCTGCCGGCCGTCGGGGGACCAAGCCGGGTCGGTCTCGTCGGCTTCGGAGTCGGTAATCACCCCTAAAAGCCGCCCATCCGGGTCAATCAGAAAAAGGTCGGCATCGCCCTTGATATTGGCAACCACGGCCAACCGGTCCCCCTGTGGGGACCAAGCTACGCCAATGGGATTGGTCACTTCCAGTTCAAGGGGTGTCTCCACCCCCGAATCCAAATCTAACCGATAAAGTCGCCGGTCACCCTCCTCATCGGAGAGGAAAACCAGTTGCCGCCCGTTGGGCGCCAGGTCATATCCAAACACGGTCCGTTCGGTTAGCTGCCGGACCTCGTCTCCATCGACCTGAAAAAGATCGTAAAGTCGCCCATGGCAGTTGGAGAGGAAGAAAACTTCTCCGCCCGGGCCAACCTTGACCATGGATTGGTCGCGGTAGTCGGGAAACAACGGGTCGTTTTCCTCAGTATAGGCGGGCGCATCCGCCCCCGCCTGGTAGATTTGGGGCAATTCCTCCCGCCAGTCGTTCCACAGTTCCTGGAGCGTCCGACTGAAGAGTTTTTCGAAGGTCCGGTTCCGTTGCCCTTCCTTCACCACTGCTTCCAACATCGCACACAACTGCTCTTGCCCATATTTCCGGGCAATATAGTCGACGAAGGACCAGGATTCGGCATAGTGGAGATTACCACTGACCTTCGAAAATTCACTGATCGAATCTACTTGATCCCGCAACACCACATCACGGAGGGCGACCTCCCGCATGGGAAATCTGGTTTCCGCCGGCATATAGTATTCGGCAAGCCCCTCTGCGATCCAACCGGGTACGCCACCACTCATCCCATACAATAGGTTGTTTTTGAAAGGGCCGATCGTGATCAAATGGGTGATCTCATGGGTTAATACCCCCCGTAAATCCCGGAACGTCGGCTGCCCAATTACAACCAACCGGTTGACAAGGATATGGGCAACCCCTTCGGAGGTGTCGCTGAGCGATAGTCCACTGGCTTGTGAATTCTGGTACTCCTTCCGGGAGGCAAAGAGAATAACCCGGCTTTTCCGGTATGGGTTTAGGGTAAATAAGTTACGAAAATCAGGATAAACCCGCCCAAAAGCATCCTCTTCTAAGATGCGGGCGCTGCGTTCCGCCAGTTCCTCCAAGCCCTGGTAGAAGAAGATCTCAAAATGGGGCGTAACCAATTTTCTCCACTGTAAAGGACGGGGCGGCGCTTTAACTTGCCCAAAGCGGTATTCGGCCCCAGTTTTACTTAGTTCCACTGCCGACTGGGCAGGGAAAGCCAAAGCGACGCTGAGCATAAGGAAGCTGAAAAAAAAGAGATAAAAACGGCGGTGTTTCTTCATCCTACACCTCAAGGTAAGTTTTTCGCAAAGTGCTCCAGGTTTGGTTGGACTTTTATATGTTTCCATAAAGCAACAACAATTCCTGCCGGAAATAAAAACAAAAAAAGAGGTCGTTTCCTCTTTTTTTCTGTGTCGGTCAAGCAAAGTCGACCTTGCTTAATACGGAAGGGAATCAAGATCGTCCCTCACTTAAAGAGCTTACCTAAAAGACCTTTACTTTTTTGGTGGAGCGATTCATTGCTGTAGGTGAGGGCGTTAATCTCTCCCGTTAACCCGATTTTTCCTTGTTCCAGATTCAACAAGGTCAAATGGAGATTATCGCCTTTAATCAACAGTACCCCAGCGGCGGTCTCCAGTAATAATTCAGTCGGGTCGTAACTGCCCACATTAGTAACCCCATCAAGGGTCAGCTTTTCCCGGTTGACCATCGTCAATTGATGGCCGGTCTTTGTTCCTTTCGGGTCCATCCTTGCCCCCCTCTGCACATTTTTCATTAATATCATATGAGCAAAGGTGGGCAATTGGACCAGAAGTCGGTCACCATAATTTCTGGATCTTTACTTTGGGGTAATAATGCTTGATAATCTCCTCCGGGTTTTTTCCTTTTTTGGCCAGAGCGTGGGCGCCCCACTGGCACAACCCAACTCCATGGCCAAAGCCCCGACCGGTCAGGGTGATCCCGTCGGCTTCATGTTCAAGATCGGTCAGCCAAATGGAACGCATTTTTTGCGGACCAATCGCGATCCGGAAATCAGCCCCCGGGACAGTGGCTTCACCATTAGCACCAGTGAATTTCAGTTCCCGCGCCCGATGGGATTCTTTACTCCGGGACACTACCGCCATCCGGGAAACGGTCCCGATCTCTTCCCCGAGTTCGGAAAGGGCGGCCGTAAGCTCCTGGGGGGTGAATTTGTTTTCCCAAAACAATTCTTCTTTCGGAATCACTTCCGCCTCCGGGCAGGAAACCGAGCGCATATAAGGAGGTTCCGGTTCCTTATAGGCTAAACCGTCTTTGGCTAACGCTGTGCGCCCACCGCAGCTAGCCGAGAACCACCCTTTCACATACCGCCCCCGGTAAGTCATTACTTGCCCGGCTGTCATCCGGACGGCCCGCCGGATTTCCGGCGTAATCGCCTCGGCGTTATAAGCCTGGGCTTCTTCTTCATCGGTGGAGATATCGGTATTATGTTGCTCTTTAGTCCCACCGTCGGCAATAAAGTCCATCGTGAAAGTCCGGGCGACAATCGCCTGAGCCGCATAGGCCTCCACCGGCCAGTCCGGCTTCATCTCTCCGGCGACTACGCCGAGGAGATATTCTTCAATCGGCATCGTCTTCGTCTCTTTTGTTTTGTGGAAATAGACGGAGATCTCCGGTTCCTTGGTCAGTTTCTTCGCAACATTCCCTTCCATACCGGGACAGCCCATTAAAAACGGGAACAACAGCAACAGGGCACCGGCAAAGAAAAATAGTTTACGGATGAATTTGGGTGGCAACAACCCGATCCCTCCCCTTCTTTGGTTCTAGAATTAACTTAACCGAAGGACGGAGGATTATACAGGATCGCCGCTTAAGACTGCTTCTTTTCTTCCTCCCAAAGCTGGTCCATCTCTTCCAGCGTAAGGGCGGAAAGCTCCTGCCCCTGCGCGGCGGCCCGTTCTTCCAAGCAGCGAAAGCGGCGGACGAACTTTTCGGTGCTTTGCAGCAGAGCCAGCTCGGGCCGGATCTTAAGAAAACGGGCCAGATTAACCAGGGAAAAAAGGAGATCGCCAAACTCCTCTTCCAGTTTCCGCCGGTCCGCTTCGCTCTCAACTCCGGCTTCCCAGACGGCAACCAGTTCTTCCGCTTCCTCTTTAACCTTGGCGAGGGGTCCCCGCACGTCTGGCCAGTCAAAACCAACCCGGGCGGCTTTCGCTTGCACCTTCTCCGCGCGCATTAATGCCGGAAAAGTGGTTGGCACCCCGGAAAGGGCCGAACTAGGCGCCGCCGCTTTCTCCCGCGCCTTGATCTCTTCCCAGTTGGCAACTACCGCTTCGACTTCGGTCTTCTCCGGAGCCGCAAAGACATGGGGATGCCGGCGAATCAGCTTGGCGTTGAGTTCCGCGAGGACCTCCGCCAGGGTAAAGTGGCCGCTCTCCGCGGCCAGTTGTGCATGGAAGACCACCTGTAACAAAAGGTCACCTAGTTCTTCACGGAGGTGGGCCGGGGACTCCTCTTCCAGCGCTTCCAAAACTTCATACGCCTCTTCCAATAAATAAGGCCTTAAAGACCGGTGGGTCTGCTTCCGATCCCAGGGGCAACCCTGGTCACTTCTTAAAGTACGCATGATCTCTTCTAACCGCTCTAACTCTTGGCCACTGCTCACTTTCCTCTCTCCTCCGTTTTCTGGTTTCTTGCTACTTAAAAAACACTTGTCTGTCGTTTTTTTCGGTGCCATGGACACCACTGCTTAAACCTGCTGCTGTCCGTCTCCGGGGCTTGTCGCCCATCTGGGTTCACCTTTTCATCCTGCAGGACACTCACCCAGCTTTGAATTGATTTTCTCGTTAACTAATGTTGCTGGGGTGAGTGCCTTGGCAGTAGCCAGCGTGGCGACTGTCCAGCGTATGGGCTTTTCCCGTCGTTGCCTTATGATAAAGCCTAGATAGTATCCCCCCGTCTCCTTGAACCATAGCCGCCCAGCCCCGCTGTTTTCTTTTGTTACGTAACGGACAAGCCGCCAGTTCCCCTTCGCCAAGAATTTTCCGACCTAAATTGAAAAACCATGTATACCTCCCCCCCAAATTACATAAGATACAGTGTGTAATTTTGCCGGAAAGGTGGAGGGGTAAGTTTGTGGTTCTCTTTAGCGCGTAAACCCGCCCATTTGCAACCGTTGCTTCCGTATCGTATCGATAGCAAGGATGAGCAAGCTGCCCAGTTATGTACGGAACGCCTCAAAAAGTCCTTTACCCATATGTGTGTAAAAAATTCATCCCTTGTTCTTTTATGTATTGGAACCGACCGCTCAACGGGCGACAGTTTGGGGCCGCTGGTCGGGACAAAAGTCAAAGATCACCTTCCCCCTCAGGTTAAAGTCTACGGTACGCTAGACCGTCCCGTTCATGCAGTAAACCTCGAGGCAACGATCAAAGAGATTGAGGAAAACTTTGAAAACCCATTTGTTATCGCCGTCGACGCCTGCTTGGGACGGACCGAAAGCATCGGTTATATCAATATTAAACCCGGCCCGCTACGTCCTGGAACGGGTGTAAATAAACATCTGCCCGCAGTGGGGCAGATGCACATCGTCGGCGTTGTAAATGTCGGTGGTTTCATGGAGTACCTTGTCCTCCAAAACACCCGTTTAAGCCTAGTCATGCGGATGGCGGAAGTGATCAGCGCCGGACTGATCAATAGTTGCCGGGGATTTTTTCCGCAACAAAGAATGAACCAACGGGAGACCACCTTACTTACGACCCGGACTAAATAGGCTGAGCAGGGCGCGTTTCTCCGGCGGGAAGCCCAGGAGCGCCGCCCCAACAATCCCTGCATCATTGCCCAGAAGGGCTAATCGCAACTCCGCAGCAGGGACCCCTTCCTGACCGTAACACTCCCGTGTTACTTTCGCCTTCAGGGGGACCAAAAGATTCTCGCCTTCTTTCGAAACACCACCGCCAATCACGATCACTTCGGGTTGAAGGATATTGACGATATTACCAATCCCAACGGCCAGGTAATCCAGGTACTTGTCGATCACCTCTGCGGCAACGGCATCGCCTTGCTTGGCGGCATCAAAAGGAGTTTTCGCGGAGATTTTACTTAAATCCCCGTTAACCATCGTATAGAGCAAAGAATCGGGTGCCTTAACCGCCGCCTCCCGAGTCAGCTCGGCCAAGCCCCGGGCGGACGCATATGCTTCCCAACAGCCTTTCCGGTTACAGGTACACAATTTCCCGCCCGCCACAATCACCATGTGGCCTAATTCGGAACCAGCGTTATTAAATCCGCTGTAGATGTTATGATCAATGATTATCCCACCACCGATCCCGGTCCCCAGTGTAACCGTGACCGAGTGACGGACCCCACCGGCCGCCCCGAGCAAACCCTCAGCCAGGGCGGCACAGTTGGCATCATTATCGACATAAACCGGTAATGGCATGTATTTTTGCAGTTCGGTACGGACCGGAACGTTGCGAAAACCAATATTGTTGTTGTAAATAATAGCCCCATTCTCCACATCGGGTGCCCCTGGTGAACCCACTCCAATACTGTTAATCTGGTCCAGACCAACCCCGGCTTTGGCGGCCACCTCCTGCGCAAGCTCGGCCATGTCTTTCAGGATCTCCGTGGCGCTACGTTCCCTTCCGGTCGGGGCGCTTCCGCGCGCAACGATCTCTCCCTCTTCATTCACCAACCCGATGGCAATATTGGTCCCCCCCAAATCAATACCCAAATAATACATGATTACCTCCCCTTCTACGCCCGACTTTATAGGATAAAGAAAAATTTAAATAATCCCTCACCGCAGCGATGAGGGATTACTAAGACCAAGCTTTTTCCTTTAGGCAATGGCTTTCTCGGTTTCTTTATCAAAGAGGTGAATTTTCTGGGTGTTGAAGACCAGTTGATGTTCGGCACCATCCTCCGCTTTGGTATGGGCGTCCACCCGGGCAGTGAAGCTATGCTGACCATAGGAGACCCAGAGGTAAGTCTCGGACCCGATCAGTTCGCTGACATCAACGGTCGCGGTAACCACATCTTCTTGTTTCGCATCGGGTGTATCATCAAGCTCAGTAATGTTCTCCGGACGAATTCCGAAGATGATTTCTTTATCCACATACATATTGGCCGTCCTGAATTTACCCTCGGGGACGTAAACTTTGAAGGTTTCAAAATCCACGTACAGCCGATCGTCTTCTTGCCGGAGTACACCCTCCATGAAGTTCATCGGCGGCGTGCCGATAAAGCCCGCCACAAACACGTTATTCGGATGGTCGTAGATGTCAAGGGGACGACCGACTTGCTGGATCACGCCATCTTTCATCACCACAATCCGGTCACCCATGGTCATCGCTTCAATCTGGTCGTGGGTAACATAGATGATGGTGGTTTGTAGACGGTTATGTAGTTTTTGCAGTTCCGCCCGCATCTGAACCCGTAGTTTAGCGTCGAGGTTGGAGAGGGGC
>JAAZDX010000099.1 GCA_012512605.1 Bacillota bacterium | reverse complement strand
GTTCTGCTCTGTGTGATCGGGCGGACGGAAGAAATGCGGCTGAAACGCTTGGTGAAAGAAGAAGACCCTAACGCTTTTGTGATTATTACGACGGTCCATGAGGTATTAGGCGAAGGTTTTCAAGAATAGAATAAATTGACCACTCCCTGTTTCCGTAGATAATATATGATGAAATTATCTAGTAAAAAAGGGAGGAATTTGATCCGGAAAAGAGAATAATATGGTATAAGAGCCATCCTTGTGTTTCAGGAGGTTGGGGGGATGAAGCGTTCCAATAAAAATCTCCAGTTCTCCTTGGCTCAAAAAATATATAAAAAAGGAGGATTAGAATGAGAAAAGTTTTGGTCGTCTTAGTTTCGCTTGCGATGCTGTTCTCGGTTGTTCCGGTAGCGATGGGTGCCTTCGAAGATGCGCCAAAAGCGACCCACTGGGCGTATGACAATTTTACCTTGTTGTATAATGCCGGGTTGTTAACAGGCTACCCTGCCGGCACCTTTAAGGGCGAAAGGTACGCAACCCGTTATGAAATGGTTGAATTGACCGCTCGCATTTTGCAGTACCTGGAAAGCCAGATCTATGACACGCCTCTTCCTGAGAATGGCGGACGGATCGCTCTGACCGAAGCCGAGGCTAAACGGCTGATCAGCCAGGCTTTAGCGGACGAGCAAGTGGCTACTGCTGCCGATATTGACGCCCTTTATGATGCCTTATGGTATCTTGAAGAAGAATTCATGGCTGAATTAGACGCGCGCAGTGACGTCAACATTACTTTGCTTGAGAGCAGAGTCGCCGCCCTCGAAACCAAGGTTGACGAACAAGGGGCAAGACTTGACGCTGTCGAGCAGCAGTCCAAATCCAACAAGACCATGGGTATTGTTGCGTTGATTTTGGGCGTGGCCGGCATTGTCTTTGGGTTTGTGCCTAACTAATCGACAGCTACATACTTGGTGATAAGCTAAAAAGGCCGTTTGATGTAACGGCCTTTTTTCATGGGGCAATTTCGGACTTGGTGCCAGAAGCTTCTCCGGTTTTGCTTGACAGAGGAAAGTTTAGTGTGGTAGATTAGCTTTTAAATAGACGTGGGAAGCAATTATGATATTGGGGGCTTAGTAGATTGGAATTATGGAGAAATGAACTGAACCCAGCGCAACGGGAAGCGGTCTGCCATACTGAAGGACCGCTTTTGATTTTAGCAGGAGCAGGAAGTGGAAAGACGCGGGTCCTTACTTACCGTATTGCCCAGCTCTTAAAGAACGGGGTTGATCCCTGGCGGATCCTGGCGGTGACCTTTACGAATAAGGCGGCCCGGGAGATGAAGGAGCGGGTTGGGCAGCTCATTGGCCCGCCAGCCGAACAGATTTGGATCATGACCTTTCATGCGACCTGTGTCCGGATCTTACGGCAGGACGGGGCCGCGATCGGGGTGGCGTCCAACTTCGTCATCTACGATACGCAAGACCAGTTAATTGTGGTGCGGGAAGTATTGCGGGAGTTGAATATCAGTGAGACGACCTGCAACCCCCGGGCGGTGCTCGCCACCATCTCTCGGGCCTAGAATGAATTGGTTGGGCCCAGGGAGTACGCGGCCGATGCGGTTGATTTCTGGGCCAGTATCGTCAAGAAAGTGTACCCGCTTTACCAGCAGAAACTGGTTGACAATGGGGCAGTGGATTTTGACGATCTGATTGGCATGACGATCCGCCTGTTTCAGGAATGCCCGGCTGTTCTTGAGAAGTACCAGGAACGGTTCAGGTACATTTTGATCGACGAGTACCAGGATACCAACTACGCCCAGTACACTTTAGTACGTTTACTCGCGGACAAGTACCGTAATCTTTGCGTGGTCGGCGATGACGACCAGTCCATCTACGGGTTCCGCAATGCGGATATCCGGAACATTCTCGATTTTGAAAAGGATTATCCCGAGGATAAAGTGGTCAAGTTGGAGCAGAACTACCGGTCGACGCAGAACATTTTGAAGGTAGCCAATGAGGTGATCCGGAACAACTATTCCCGGAAGACAAAGACCCTTTGGACCGAGAATGACGAAGGGGAGCTGGTCACCCTGATCAAAGCCGGCGATGAACGGGAAGAGGCTTTGCTGGTGGCGGCGACCCTGGAAGAACTGATC
>JAAZDX010000008.1 GCA_012512605.1 Bacillota bacterium | reverse complement strand
GGCTATACCAGTATAAAGGAATCGCGGCCCAGGCGTTTTTGATCGTCCGCGCCGCTAAATCCGCCCATTTGATTAAATCCCGCGTCCCACTGTAACAGCGCAGGAGCGGCCGGTTTCCCGTCCGCGAAGCCTCATAGAGACGGACCAAGTCCGCTTCCCGACGGAGGGGGACGCCACCCGCCCCTTCTTGCTTCGGGTCCATCTCCGCCGGGCGGAAAAAGGATTCTTGTGCGTTTTGGTCCGGACCAATCGAGATAATGTCGAGGACTTTCGCCGCCGCCAGCTGCGCAACGCCATTTACCGTCTCCTCCAAGCTTGGTAAACCAAAATGGTGTCGGATCAGCGGGTAAGGACGTTTTTGCGCCATCCGTTCGACCAGGGTATCGCCACCTAGGCGCGCTTCTTCATCCATAGTCTCCCCTTTCAGGAAAGAAACCACTGCTCCTTCTTCCTCTTCCCCAGTGAAGATCCGGCAAAACAGCCCGCTGTCGGCCGCCACCTTGGCCACCGAGGGGGTCCCCCCAAAGATAATCTTCTGGTGATTAAGTCCGGCTTCCTGGAGGGCGTTTTTTAGTTCCACAAAAAGCTTGTCCGCAACTTCCGGAGTCAAACGGTAACTTAACGCCAAGTAATCCGGCTCCACTTCTTGCAGGGCACCGATGATCCGGGCCGGTTTCGCCCCGATTCCTAAGAAAGTAGTCTGGTAGCCGCAGAGTTCAGCCAGATTCAGGAAATTATAGACCCCGGCGACGTGTACGCAATTACCAATGGTCGCGGCCACGATTTTCTTCATTACGCATCACCCTCCAAAGCCAACCGCCGGATTTCCGCCACCGTCAAGTCGGCCAGTCCCATCTTGGCAATGGTCCGTCCCTCCGACCAGTAATCAGTCTGGTTCATCAATGAGGCCAGATGAATAATGTTTTCAATCGTCGGCGTCGCCACGTTCAAGTGCCGTCCCAAGGACGCAATGGGCACAAGGCTCATCGAGACATCCTCCCACAGATACCTGTGGTCAACCATGGATGGGGCGTTGATCCCCTTGTAACCAGGGTTATTACGCATCGCTTCAAAGAGGGTTTTCCCCGGTGCGTCGTACGCCACATACAACCATTCCCGAGCTGACATCGCCCGGATTCCCAGGGCGGCAGCGACTGCAACCCGCTCCTGATCGAGAGCTTCCAGCACATGGGCGACGGACGGGGTAACCCCCTCCATGTAAAACTGGAATTCGCCACGGGTCGACTCGATCCGGGCCGCATTTAGAACCGTCAGTGCCGGATGGAAGATGGCACCAATATTGTTCAGACTCGTCTTTAGAACATTATCGCCCGGCACAAACTGGGGGAAGATCATTCGGAGCTTTGCAACCAGTTCGGCCGTTAAGTTTCCGGGAATCGCCGCAATGGGAATATTATTCTTAATGCCAAAAATCCGTACTTGCGCCGGATTAATATTGCGACTGGCGTATAAAAGGGTCTGGGCTTCACCGAGAATAACCTGGGCTTTACAGCCCATCCGCCGCAATACCGCTCGAAACTCCAAAGCGCCGCCGGTACGTCCCGGATTCAAGAGAATATACTGCCCGTCCTGAAGATGAGGAGCAGCCTGTTCCGCAATGAACGCATGACCGTTGGCCGGCACGACCACCATTAATATTTCCGCGTCCTGAATCGCCTCGGCTAAATTATTGGTCGCTAAGTTGATTGGGCCAAACCCTTCAATCTCCCCGGAAAGTTCGATTCCACCCATCAAACGTACCGGTTCCAAACGCTCTTCCGAGCGGTTGTATAGATATACTTTATATCCAGCCATCGCTAAATGTCCGGCCATCGCCATCCCGCCATGTCCCGCCCCCAAAACACAAATACGCGGGTCCGTATCTATATCTCTTCTTTCTTTAATCAAAACCATACGATCACCTCACACTTTTTTACTCTTCGTTCAGATGTTAGAAAAGGGTTACTAAAAATTTTACCACAAATTATTGCCCCTCAAAAGTAAATACACCTAATTATATCCTATATTTGGCTCAGCCCCATTATTCCACTTCCAAACTTATCACCGGGGTTGGACCGTAAAGGAAAAAAGGAAGATATGAGAATTCCTCCTGTCTTCCTTTTCC
Organism: Bacillota bacterium; assembly: GCA_012512605.1. Classification (GTDB taxonomy): domain Bacteria; phylum Bacillota; class UBA4882; order UBA10575; family UBA10575; genus Capillibacterium. Next base: position 4,866 of record JAAZDX010000008.1, on the reverse strand, counting down.
TTTCTCTATTCGTCACCCAGAAAACATTATTCTGTCCTTCTCCCGGCGTAATAATTAATCAGCGATCCGGCCAAGATAATCTCCCGCTCTCCGGTGGAGAGGTTTTCCAGTTTAAGCCGGATGGTGGTGCCTCCGGGTAACAGATAAGCTGTAATCTCCTTCGCCCCGGACCGGACCGCGTCCCGGATCCCCGGGATATACAGGAAACGGTCGACGGCCATTTTCGCCTGGTCCGCCGGATCGATGGTAAACGGCAGCATTCCCCAGTTGATCAAGTTACTCCGGTACCGTTTTGTCGCGTATTCAATGGCCAGATTCGCCCAGCCCCCCAAAACTTTCTGACATGAAGCCGCTTGTTCGCGCGCAGAGCCATCCCCCGGTTTCACCGCAAAGATCGCACTCCCCAACCCAGTGTCGGCCACTAATTTTTCGGCTGATTCCCCGGTCACGGCCGCCACTACCGCAAAAATCTCCGTTAATTCCGCAGAGAGCGTCCGTCCCGCCGTCCAGCCCCGCCGTTCTTTTTCCAGGCGTGCAAAGGCCTTGGCTTTCGGCACATAGTCCGGATCCTTCCGGGAGAGCGTAAATTCGGCCAGTTTCAAAGGGTTGGAACGGTATGAAGAAGTCTCCCCCGAGGGGATCAGTTCATCGGTCGTCGTCACCGGGTCCGTGATTACCGCCGCCAGTTTCAGAACTAACCCGGCGGGCAGCGGAATCATCTCCGGCCAATCGGTAATATTCGGTCCGTATTTCAAGTCCAAACTGGGGTCGGCTTGCCCGTAGCCATGATAAACCCGGTGCGCGTAAATTTTGGGGTCAAAATGATAACGGACCGTTTTTTTCGGTGGCAATTCCAGTTCGGTGGCGGCCGTCAGCACCCCCCCACGTAGCGCCGTAGCCGCAATCGAACGGGCGTCCATCAAGGCCACCGCCGCCAACTGGCCATCCCGCGGCTTTGATCCTTCCCGGTTGGGGAAGTTTCGGGTCGTATGGCGGATACTCAACATGCCATTGGCCGGGATGTCTCCGGCACCAAAACACGGGCCGCAAAAAGCAGTACGGATCGTTGCACCCGACGGCAGTAACTTCGCCGCGACCCCCTGGCTAATTAAGGCTAAATTAACCGGTTGGCTCGCCGGGTATACACTAAGGGCAAACTCGCCGTTGCCGATGGGTTTCTCCGCCAGCATCTCCGCCATGATCCAGAGATTCTCGAAAGTTCCGCCCGCACAACCGGCAACCACCCCTTGGTCGACGCGAACCTCACCGTCGCGAATTTTTTCCATAAGGTCCAACTTGACCTCCGGGTGGGGGAATAGCTTTCTCCCCTCCGCCTCAACCGCCGCCAAGATCTCGCGGGCGTTCTCCTTAAATTCCCGGATCGGATAGGCGTTACTCGGGTGGAAAGGAAGGGCAATCATCGGTTCTATTTTGCTCAGATCGATCCGGATTAACCCATCGTAATAACTGACCGCAGCCGGCTCCAACCGGCGATAATCTTCCGGACGGCCATGGTCCGTAAGGTACGCCGCCACCTGCGCATCAGTCTGCCAGATCGAACTTAAACAAGTGGTCTCCGTGGTCATCACATCAATTCCGTTGCGGTAATCAACGGACAAATTGGCTACGCCGGGCCCAATAAACTCAAGCACTTTATTCTTAACATACCCGCTGGCAAAGACCGCCTTAATAAGGGCTAAAGCCACATCCTGCGGTCCAACGCCCCAGGCGGGCTCGCCTTCCAAATAGACCGCGATGACTTCCGGATAAGCCAAGTCGTAAGTACGACCTAAAAGTTGTTTCACCAATTCCGGGCCGCCTTCCCCGACCCCCATCGTCCCTAATGGACCATAACGGGTGTGGCTGTCGGAACCCAGAATCATCCGCCCGCCACCCGCAAACATTTCCCGCATATATTGGTGGATAACCGCCTGGTGTGCGGGGACAAAAATTCCACCGTATTTACGGGCCGCCGACAAACCGAAAACGTGATCATCCTCATTGATCGTCCCCCCCACCATACAAAGGCTGTTATGGCAGTTGGTCAACACGTAAGGAAGGGGGAACTCCTTTAAACCGCTGGCTTTTGCCGTTTGAATGATCCCGACATAAGTGATATCATGGGAAGCCAGGGCATCAAATCTCAGTTTTAAACGCCCCGGGTCACCGGACGTGTTATGGGCGGTGAGAATACGATAGGTGATTGTTCCCGCTTTCGCCGCTTCCGGTTGCAATGCCTCGGCCGGAACGGGGGGTAGACCCTTCTGTTGTAAACGTTGATTAACCTCGGTTGGCCCCAGCCCCGGTTCGATAAACAACCGGTTGTGCAGAAGATAAATTCCTTTGTTATCATCAATCTTTATCAAATAAATCCCCCACTTCTATCTCTCTGTCACCCCATTAAAACATGACTTCCCACCCCTGTCAAGGCGACCGCCGGGCCGGAAACCAGGGTATAATGTATACTTTGAATAAAAAATAATAGACCGGCGAGCCGGCCTATTGTCCTTGGTAAACAGGTATAGGTATTGGTACGCGCCAATAATCGGCAGCGTTGATACTAACATACAGGAGCAAAATAGGCTTGGGGGTGGGCACAAGCCGGGCAAACCTTGGGTGGCTCCGTTCCTTCGTGGATATAACCGCAGTTGTGGCAGATCCACGTGACCGCCTGGTCTTTTTTAAAGACTGTTTCCGCTTGGATGTTGGCCAAACGCTCTTTGAAGCGGCGTTCATGGTTTTTCTCGGAAATAGCGATCGACTCAAGAACCTCGGCAATATCTTCAAACCCTTCTTCCCGGGCGGTCTTCGCATATTCGGGGTACATCTTGGTCCACTCGAAATTCTCGCCCGCTGCGGCCTGTTCTAAATTTTCAGCGGTGGTGCCAATCTTCCCGGCGGGGAAACCGGCTTGGATCTCCACCTCATGACCGCCTTCCAAGAATTTAAAGAGCCGTTTTGCGTGCTCTTTCTCGTGATTGGCCGTCTCCTCAAAGAGTTTGGAAATCTCGACATAACCTTCTTTCTTTGCTTGCGAAGCATAGAATGTATACCTGTTTCTAGCCTGCGACTCACCGGCAAAAGCGGTCAGTATGTTCTTCTCCGTACGAGTTCCTTTTAAACTCATTATTTTCTCTCCTTTCTCAAAACTCACTGAGTCAGTTATGGCAATATTTATGAGGGGTTTTCATCACTTCGTTGCACCGGCGGTTGCCAAATACCTCTCATCACCCAATATTGCCAATTCAATGGAATTATATCCAATTTCCAAGGCTTGGTCAAGCATATTTAAGATTAAACCAGTTTATATTAAGCCAGATTAATTAATCTTTAAAGAAAACGGGACCAACTGGTCCCTTTTTTAACGTGGTTTTTACCGTCCGACACTTATCTGGTCTAAGACCGCCTCGGCGATATTATTGCAGTGGTCGGCGATCCGCTCCAGGTTGCGCATTAATTCATTGAAGAGAATCGCTGCTTTCGGGTTACATGAGCCCACACTCAACCGTTCAAGGTGATTGGTTCGGGCTTCTTTTTCAATCACATCCAACTGGCTTTCCATCTCCAATACTTTCACCGCCAGCTCCGCACTGTTCTTTTCCATTGCTTCCAAACAAGCCGTGAACATCTGATTCGTTAGGTCGAAAACCTTCTTCATATCCCCCAGCGCCATCTCGGAGAAACTAATATGATCTTCCGCCAAAAATATTTCCTGCTCCCTGATGTTGGTACAATGGTCCCCAATTCGCTCCAGGTCGCCGGTAATATGCATCAGATGAGCCAAAAGATTGGACTGCCGCTCGGTAAGGGTATTACGGGAAACAATCGTTGAGAGATAATGGGTGATCTCCGTCTGTAAGTAGTCCAAAGTATCCTCCTTGTCCTGGACACCATTGGGATCATCCTCTGCTTCCCCGGAATGGAGGTAACTTTCAACATCCGCCAGCATCTCCTGGGAGATTCGTCCCATCCGCAGGAGTTCCTTAGTCGAAAGGTTCAAGGCAATATCCGCACTACCAACCACATGCAAGTCGAGGAAGCGCACTTTCCGTTCGGCTATGGGTTCTTCCCCCGGAATCATCCGGGTCACCACACTCGCCAAAAACTTGGTGAACGGAAGCCAGATCAGGGTGTTCAAAAAATTAAAAGCAGTATGGGCATTGGCGATCTGGCGGGAAACAACGGCCGCCTCCGTAATGCCCGCCGCTGGATTGGGCCCTGGGGAGAATTGGTAAACCAACCGCACAAAAGGGACCAGAAGCAACAGACAGATTAAGGTCCCCAAAACATTAAATAAGGTATGGGATAAAGCGGTACGTTTTGCGGAATTGTTCGCACCAATAGAGGCCAGAATGGCCGTAATGGTGGTCCCAATGTTACTTCCCAACAGAATGGGGACAGCCCCGTCGAGGGGGATCAAGGCATGAACCATCCCACCCATAACAACCGGCTGGGAAGCCAGGCTTTGCAGCACCCCAATTACCGCGCTGCTGCTTTGGACGACCACGGTCATGGCGAGTCCAACCAGTACGCCCCAGAACGGATTGTTACTTACTTTCGTAATTAGGTTTATGGAAGTTGGGTTGCTCGCTAGGGGCTTCAAGACAGCGGACATAGTATTAATCCCGATGAATAAAAGGCCGAAGCCGAAGATAACTTGTCCAAGGTGTTTGGGAAACTTCTTTTTCCCAAAAAAGAAAAGGGCGAAACCGATCCCAGCAAACAAATAGGCATAGTCACCGATATCAAACGCGATCAGTTGTGCTGTAACCGTAGTTCCGATGTTTACCCCCATGATGACGCCGATCGCCTGTTGCAAGTTCATCAAGCCCGCATTAACAAATCCGATCACCATCACGGTGGTGG
>JAAZDX010000098.1 GCA_012512605.1 Bacillota bacterium | reverse complement strand
GTGGATGAGTTTCGGGCCATCGGGAAAGGCGGGTTGTTCCTGAGTACTTTGTCGCGGGCGATCGTCGTGAGCATGGGAACCGGCACCGCCTATATCATGGCCGATGAACAGGGGGAGATCCATATGGGCGGGACCGGGGTCGGTGGCGGGACCCTTTTGGGCCTATCCAATAAAATGCTGAACGTGCGGCATTTTGACGACTTCCTCGCCATGGCGGAAGGGGGGAATCTGGCGCATATCGATCTGAACATCGGCGATATTACCCAGGACCAGATCGTTGGCTTGCCGCCGGAGACCACTGCTGCCAACTTTGGGAAGATTAGTGATCTGGCGTCAAAGGCCGATATTGCGCTAGGCATTATTAACCTGGTCTTCCAGACCATTGGGATGTTGGCAGTCTTTGCCACCCGGATCCATAATACGCAGGACGTGGTCTTAACCGGGAATTTGACCACTGTCCCTCAAGCCCAGGCCATCTTCGCGATGTTACACCGCATGTACCAGGTGGAATTTCATATTCCACCCAATGCCGAGTTTGCTACGGCGACGGGGGCGGCCTTATCCCTGCCGACGGCGGGCAATCGCCTCTAACAAAGGGGGAAGATAGGCGTCGTCGACCACGGGGGATCCCAGGTGGCGGCCAGCAAAGTTGCCGTGATAGTCGGAACCGCCCGTGACTAAAAGGCCGTGCTTTTGACAAAAGTCGAGGTAAAAAGCGGTCTCCTCCGGGGAATGGTAACTGGTGATCGCCTCCAGGCCTTCGAGGCCCCAGCGGAGAAGGGTTTGCTGGAATGAGGGTCTGGTCATTAACTTAATGTTATCTTCCACGTACAGACCGGGGTGGGCTAAGACCGGGACACCGCCGGCCGCTTTGATCGTCTGAATCACCGCTTCCGGCGGCGCGAAGGTAATGGTGATGTAGGCCGGTCGTCCCACCCCAAAATATTTACCGAAATATTCATTAACATCACGGACTAGGCCCATCTCCTTCAGGGTGTTGTACATGGGCCAACCCCCCGCTTCCGGGTGGGCTTTCCAGTAGTTGTAACGGGTCCGGTCGATTGTAATTGCCATTTTTTCCAGGGCGGCGATGGAGTCTTCTTCACTTTGGTCCCAGGCTTTCTCGTTTGTAGCCAGGATTCTCCCGAGTCCGGGGTGGGCGGGGTCAATCCCGTAGCCTAGAATATGAAGGCTAACGTCTGGCGTGTAACTGGCCGAAAGTTCCACTCCGGGGATGAAGGCTAAACCCAACTCGGCGGCAACGGCCGTGCCCGCGGCGAGGGCAGTGGTGGTGTCATGGTCGGTGATGGCCACAGCAGCCAGGCCAAGCTTGGCGGCTTCGGTAAGGAGGTCCCGGGGGGAGAGCGTTCCGTCGGAAGCATGGGTATGAAGGTGTAGATCGATCGCCATCTTATTGCTCCTTTGCGTTTTCTCGAATTGCGGGATGATTTCATTTATCCGTGAACCATGGAAAATTGTTCTTTGGCCCGATTAATCTCTGATCAAATATAAACTGCGTGGCTTTATTTGTCAAGAAATTGCTTTTGCTATACAGAACCGGAGGTGGGAGCCATTCTGGCCCAAGCGGAAGAACTGCTACAGAAGTATTACGGGTATCCCCGGTTTCGACCGGGACAAGCCCGGGTGATCACCAGTATTCTCCAAGGCCAGGATACGTTGGCGATCATGCCGACCGGGGCCGGGAAATCCATCTGTTTTCAGATTCCAGCTTTGTTGTTTGACGGGGTTACCCTGGTCATCTCTCCTTTGATCTCTTTAATGAAGGATCAAGTGGATACGCTGCAGAATTTAGGAATTTCGGCGTCTTTTATCAATAGTTCATTAAGCCCCGGGGAAGTGGAACGGCGCATCAAGCAAACCGCAGAAGGGGCGTATAAAATTTTGTACATTGCTCCTGAGCGCTTGGGGGCGGCGGCTTTTCTGGAAATGATCCGGGGGCTAAGGGTCTCTTTTATGGCCATCGATGAAGCCCATTGCGTCTCCCAGTGGGGCCATGATTTTCGCCCCAGCTACCGGCGGATCGCTGCTTTTGTCCAAAAATTAGCCCGGCGGCCGGTGGTCGCCGCCTTTACAGCCACCGCCACGGAAGAAGTGCAGGAGGACATCCTTCGGTTACTGGCGCTTAGAGCGGCCAACGTCTTTGTGACTGGCTTCGACCGGAGCAATCTGTACTTCAAGGTCTACCGGCGGGTTAAAAAAAAGGATTTTCTCTTATCATATCTAGCCCAGAACCGCCAGGAAGCCGGGATTATTTACGCGGCAACCCGCAAAGAGGTGGATAAGATCTATGCGCTTTTGCACCAAGAAGGGTATGCCGTCGGCCGCTACCATGCGGGCTTAAGAGAGAAGGAGCGCAAAGCCGTCCAGGAAGAATTCATCAACGACGATCTCCAGGTGATGGTTGCGACCAACGCTTTTGGGATGGGGATTGATAAGTCGAACATCCGTTATGTGGTCCATTATAATTTGCCTAAGAATATGGAGGCCTACTACCAGGAAGCCGGGCGGGCCGGACGAGACGGGGAACCGAGCGAGTGTATCCTGCTCTTCAGCCCCCAGGACATTATCATCCAAAAATACTTGATCGGGCAGACCGTTTACGCGCCCGCCCGGAAAAAAGCGGAGCTGGAGAAGCTCCAAACCATGGTGGATTTTGCCCATACTACCCAGTGCCTTCGCCGGTTTATCCTGGCCTATTTTGGTGAGGAAGAAGGGCCCGACCACTGCGGACGCTGCAGTAATTGTGATCCCCGCTGGGTTCAAGTGGAGATCACCGAAGATGCCAAAAAGGTCTTTTCCTGCCTTGTGCGTATGCAAGGGGCCTATGGTGTGAACTTGGTTGCCGGGGTTCTAAAGGGGTCGGCAAACCAAAGGATTAGGAGTCTGGGTTTTAACCACCTTACCACCTATGGTATTATGAAAGAACGAACCTTGGAAGAGATTAAAGAGTTAATCAACCAATTGATTGCCGAGGATTACCTTGCTGTCAGCGGCGGACAGTATCCGGTGGTCAAATTACGCCCGAAGGCGCTAGCGGTCTTGAAGGAGAATCATCCCGTCTGGGGGAAAAAAGAGCTGGTGACGGCAGAAACACCGGATCACGATCCCCTCTTTGAACGCTTGCGCAGCTTACGAAAGACCATCGCCGCCCAGGAAGCGGTTGCGCCTTATATCATTTTTAACGACAGCACCCTCCGGGAAATGGCGAAGCGGAGACCGGCTAATGCGGAAGAATTGCTGACGGTGAAGGGGGTTGGCCGCAAGAAGCTGGAATTATACGGAGCCGCTTTTTTACAAGCCATCCAGGATGAAAAGCAGGAATAATCCTGGCGGATTGCACCGGTCATCTTTTTCTGGTGGCAAGACCCGGGAAAGTATAGAAGTTAGAAAGGAGCGACGGAAATGGGAGAGGAGATTAGACAATTGGCCGCCCGCATTAAAGAAATCCGGGAGATCGAAGGAGTGACCCCGGAACAAATGGCGGCGGAGCTTGAGATTACGCCCGACCTTTATTTAAACTACGAAAAGGGCGAGGAGGATATTCCGGTGGGGGTCTTGTACCGGATTGCGCGTAAGTTTAATCTAGAACTTAGTGCACTCCTGACCGGAGAAGAGCCCCGTCTGCGGAATTACGCTATCACCCGGAAAGGACGGGGGGTTTCGGTCGAAAGAAGGAAAGCATATAAGTACCAGAGTCTGGCCTTTAATTATATCCATAAAAAGGCCGAACCGTTTCTTGTCCTGGTCGAACCCAAACCCGACCAGCAGAGCATTGAACTCAATAGCCATCCGGGGCAGGAGTTCAATTATGTCCTCTCCGGGACCTTAAAGGTCATGATCGACGGTTATGAAGTGGTGTTGTATCCGGGCGATTCGATCTACTTTGATTCCGGGATTGAGCACGGGATGAAGGCCCTAAACGGGGAACCGGCCCAATTTTTAGCGGTGATTATTTAAGCTTTGGTGTGCCAGCGGGGGAACTTTGGCTTGAGGAGGAGCCGGTTGACTTTTATATGCTTGATTGAGTTATACCCAAAATAATAAACCAATAATAGAAATGAAGAGAAGTGCAGGTGATTGCGGAATGAGGGAATTCGGAACGGGTGAGTATCAGTCTTACGAAGAGTTTAGGGACCAGTTTAAGCTGGAAGCGCCGGAGGATTTTAACTTTGCCTATGATGTGGTTGACCGGATCGCAGCGGAGACCCCGGACCGGGTGGCGCTGGTCTGGTGTGATGAAAAAGGAGAAAGCAAGGTCATCCGCTTCAGAGAGGTGAAAGAGTATAGTGACCGGGTCGCCGGGTTTTTAAAACGGGTGGGAATCAAAAAAGGCGACCGGGTGATGTTGATCTTAAAACGGCGTTATGAATTCTGGTTTGCCCTCCTGGGCCTCCATAAAGTGGGTGCGACCGCGGTTCCGGCGACCCACCTTTTAACGGCGCAGGACATTATCTACCGGAACCAAGCGGCGGAGGTGAAGATGATTATCTCCGTGGCTGACCCCCAAGTAATCGCGCATATTGAGGAGGCCGCACCGGCTTCCCCCAGCCTCCAGCTGAAAGTCTTGGTGAACGGGGAAGAAACGCGGCCGGGTTGGCTTAATTTTGCCCAGGAAGTGGCCGCTTCCGCACCGGTCTTTCCGCGGACGGCGGAGGAAAAAGTGACGCCGGAGGATATCTCCCTGCTTTATTTTACTTCCGGTACGACCGGTCACCCGAAGATGGTGGCCCATAATTTCCAATATCCGTTAGGGCATGTGATTACCGCCAAGTATTGGCAGCGGGTAAAGGATGGTGGGTTGCATCTGACTGTGGCCGAGACCGGCTGGGCGAAGGCAGTCTGGGGTAAGATCTATGGGCAATGGATGGCCGGAAGCGCCGTTTTTGTTTATGATTTTGACCGTTTTTGCGCCCAAGATTTATTAAAGGTAATGGAGAAATATAAGGTTACGACCTTTTGTGCTCCCCCTACGGTCTACCGTTATCTGATCAAAGAGGACCTCAGCGGTTATGACTTGTCCAGTTTAGAATACTGTGTGGTGGCAGGGGAACCGTTGAACCCCGAGGTTTACCACCAGTTCTTAAAGATGACCGGTCTTGAACTTCGTGAAGGATATGGGCAGACTGAGTTGACGGTGGCGATCGCCACTTACCCGTGGATGGAGCCGAAACCGGGCTCGATGGGTAAACCTTCGCCCGGTTATGAGATCGAGCTCATCGACGACGGGGGAAATGTTTGTGAAGTTGGTGAGGTCGGGCAGATCGTGATCCGGACCGACCGTCAGAAACCGCTGGGTTTCTTTGCCGGGTATTACCGGGATCCCGAAAAAACACAGGCGGTTTGGCATGATGGACTCTATTACACCGGGGATACTGCTTGGCGTGATGAAGACGGCTACTATTGGTTTGTCGGTCGGGTGGATGATGTAATTAAAAGTTCCGGTTACCGGAGCGGCCCCTTTGAGGTGGAGAGCGCCCTCATGGAACACCCGGCGGTTTTGGAATGTGCGGTGACCGGCGTTCCCGATCCGGATCGTGGACAAGTGGTCAAGGCTACGGTGGTCCTAGCCCCGGGTTATACAGCCAGCGACCAGTTGGCCAAAGAACTGCAAGACCATGTTAAGCAGGTGACGGCACCCTACAAATACCCGCGGGTGATCGAGTTCCGTTCGGAGCTACCGAAGACGATCAGTGGGAAGATCCGGCGGGTCGAGATCCGGGAGGAACACCAAGGGAAGTAATCTTTTGGCCACAATTAACGAGCAACCACTGGCCAGAAATGGTGGAACCTAATATTAACAATTGTTAAAAATTCCTTTGTGTTTCTTTTAAATTGTTGCAGATTATAACGATCTTTTATACAATTATGTGTAAAGGTATTCAGGACGGCTGTGTACACAGCCGTTCCTTACCGTTTAATTCAAATTTTGAAGGAGGTACATATTATGTCGGTAAAAGTGGGAATCAACGGGTTTGGTCGCATTGGCAGACTGGTCTTCCGTGCCGCGGTGGAAAATCCGCAGGTAGAGATCGTGGGGATTAACGATCCTTTTATTGATCTGGACTATATGGTTTATATGTTAAAGTATGAT
>JAAZDX010000097.1 GCA_012512605.1 Bacillota bacterium | reverse complement strand
TGCGCCTCGGTTGCAAAGGAGGTTTTAAAGTAGCGAACCTATCTGGCCAAACCAGATCAGAGAGAAAGAAAATGGTATGTGGTTGATGCGAAAGGTCAGACCCTAGGCAGATTGGCCAGTGTAGTTGCGGGGATTCTCCGCGGGAAACACCGTCCGGATTACACCCCTAATGTAGACTGTGGCGATCATGTGATTATCGTAAATGCGGAACAGGTTGTTCTGACCGGTAAAAAGTTACAGCAGAAGAATTATTACTCCCATTCCGGCTATCCGGGTGGGTTGAAGGTAAGGTCTTACCAACAATTAATGGAGAAAAAACCGGAATTTGTGGTGAAGAAAGCGATCTACGGGATGATTCCTCACAACCGGTTAGGGCGTGCCCAGATCAAAAAGTTAAAAGTTTATCGTGGACCGGAACATCCCCACGCGGCTCAGAAACCCGAGCCGTTGGAGATCAAGGGCTAAACTCGAAGGGAGGTAACGAACCTTGCCTAGTGCAAAAAAAGCGGAGACGAGATATTACGGCACCGGGCGGCGTAAAACAGCTGTTGCTAAGGTTTGGTTGGTGCCCGGCCAAGGGAAAATTTTGATCAACAAGCGCGACATCAGCACCTATTTCGGGCGTAAAGTCCTGGAAGTCTTGGTGGAGCAACCTCTACACCAGACCGGAACAGTCGGGAAATATGATGTTATTGCTTCCGTGCGCGGTGGTGGCACCAGTGGACAGGCCGGAGCCGTTCGTCATGGTATTGCCCGCGCTTTATTGAAAGTAGATCCCGAATATCGAATCCCGTTAAAACGCGCCGGTTTCTTGACCCGCGATCCTCGCGCGAAAGAACGGCGGAAATACGGTTTGAAAAAAGCAAGGAAAGCGCCGCAATTCTCCAAACGTTAATTGGCAAGACACGACTATCCGGTCGTGTCTTTTGGTTTTTAGGTGGAGGATAAGATGGGAGATAGTAAAAAAGCAATTCTGGTCGGAGGGGGACCGATTCATAAAGGGCTCCTCAGGACGGCGTTGGCGGCTGGTTATGATCTGTTGATCGCCATCGACGGGGGAGGAAAACCAATCGTTGATCTAGGTTATCAACCCCAGCTTTTGCTCGGGGATTTTGATTCTCTTCCGTTGTCTTATAAAAACGCATTGAAAGCCGAAGGTGTCCGTCTCCTCAGCTATCAGCCGGAGAAAAACTGGACCGACCTCGAACTTGCGTTTGAACGACTTACCGCGCAGAAGTGCCGGAAAGCACTGGTCTTCGGGGCGCTGGGTGGTCGTTTAGACCATACCCTTGCCAACCTAGCTTTGCTTTACAAAATGAAGCAATCTGGAACCGAACTGGTGTTAATTGGCGATGAACAGGCGGTAACTTTACTTACCGAACAGGAAAAAATAAGGATATTCCCTTTTCCCCGTGGCCATTTTTCGTTGTTACCCTACCCCTTTGCCGCGCAGGGTGTCAGCATCAGGGAGGCCAAATATCCCCTGGAAAAGGCGACTTTAGAGTTGGGGTCGACCCGGGGTGTACATAATGAATTTATGACCAATCCGGTCGAGGTCGAGCTTGACTCCGGTTCCCTGCTCGTCATTGTGGAAGGGTTAAGGCATTGCCCGGGTGGAAGGACAATCTTCCAGCGACTCCCAAGACAGGGACAGCAGGAAACAACAGTTTTTCCGCGAAACTGTAATTAACGGAATTTACGGTATTTTTGTCTCTTTAAGCCATCAATCACAGTAAAAAATGAACCAAATAACGCTATCAACTCCGCAGCAGCTTTCCACCGGCTAAAGGGACGGACCCCAGTTGGACTGGAAATTGTCCAAAAGTATATAATAATAGTGGAGAATGACCTGGGGGTGCTAAGGAATGGTTAACCGTCGGGTGGTAGTTCTTCTTCCCGAAAGCTTGCTTCAAGAGGTGGATCGAGTAGCGGATCGAGAGTACAGTAGTCGCAGCGCCTTTATTCGTGATGCAATGCGCCATTTGTTAGCGGAAAAATCCCGCACTGAAAAGCAGGAAAAAATGGCGGTGGGCTACCAAAAGATGGGTCCCCTCAACTTAGAACTGGCCGAAGAAGGGATCAGTCAGGATATGGAGGAGTTCGACCGCTATCTGGACCGACTGGTGGTGGGTGAGGAGCATTGATCGTCAAAAGGGGCGACCTTTTCTTTGCCGACTTGAACCCGGTGGTCGGTTCGGAACAGGGTGGATTGCGGCCGGTGATTATTCTCCAGAACAACATCGGGAATACGTACAGCCCCACGACGATCGTGGCGGCGATTACCTCGAAGATTAAAAGGGCCCGCCTCCCCACCCACGTGGAGATTACGAAAAACCACACAAAGCTGGACCGAAATTCGGTGATTCTTTGTGAGCAGATCCGTACGATCGACAAAAGACGCTTGAGTGAGAAAATTGGTGAGCTAAGCGAAGAGTTTATGCTCAAGGTGGATGAAGCGGTAAAGATTAGTTTGGGGTTGACCCCGATTGATTAGATTAAGAAGAAGAGCCGCCCGCTTGCGGGCGGCTATCTTTACGTCTAGGGCAGGAATATTTCGGTCATAAGACGAAATAAAGGATAGTCGTCCATGCCGAAGTCGTGCCTGTAAAAAAGAGTGATGTAGAGTAGAGTATTGTGAAGAAGTATTTTCTAAGTTGGTAGACAAGGACAGTGGTATAATTAGAACATGAAAACTTAAACCAGAAGAGGTGTTGTTTGAGGATGGATGCAGTTAGAGTAAGGTTTGCGCCGAGCCCCACCGGATATTTACATATTGGCGGCGCCCGTACAGCACTCTACGATTGGTTGCTGGCGCGAAAAACCGGGGGCCAATTTATATTAAGGATTGAAGATACGGATCAGAACCGGTTGGTGGCCGATGCGGTTCAGGATATCAAAGATAGTCTGCGCTGGTTGGGGCTGGATTGGGACGAAGGTCCGGATGCCGGTGGCGAAGTCGGGCCCTATTTCCAGTCCGAGCGGCTGGCTATTTACCAAAAGTACGCCGCCCAATTGGTGGAAACGGGGAAGGCTTATTACTGTTTTTGTACGCCCGAGCGCTTGGAAGCGATGCGGAAAAAGCAGGAACAGGCGG
>JAAZDX010000096.1 GCA_012512605.1 Bacillota bacterium | reverse complement strand
AAGTTAACCGGTGTGATTTAAGGATGTGTTGAAGTTTGGAGGAAAAAACTGATGAACCCAAAGATGAAAAAATTTTTCTCTTATTATCGGCCATACCTACGGATTTTCGGTTTCGATATGGCATGTGCCTTTACGGCGTCCGGGATTAATCTGGCCTTTCCCTTGATTGTTCGCTATATTGCGGCCGAGCTGTTCCAGCCGAGCGGAACGGCGGCGACTACTTCGTTTCTGTTGATCACTCTGGTTCTGGTGGCGATGACCATCGTTGAGTATTACTGTAACTTTTTTATTACTTATTATGGGCATGTGATGGGTGCCAGGATGGAAGCGGATCTCCGGAATGAGCTTTTTGCCCACCTCCAGAAGTTGTCCTTTACTTACTACGACAACCAGAAGACCGGCCAGATCATGTCCCGGATTACCAACGACCTTTTCGAAATCACCGAGCTGTACCACCACGGTCCGGAGGATCTTTTGATCTCTGCCGTTAAGCTAATTGGTTCTTTTCTAATTTTAATGACGATCAATGCGCCTCTAACCTTGATTGTCTTTAGTTTCATCCCGCCGATGTTTTTCTTTGCCTACCATTACAACCGAAAAATGCGCCAGGCGTTCCGGACATACCGGGCGCGGGTGGCCGCGATTAACGCCGGGATTGAGGATAGCATCTCCGGGGTGCGGGTGGTCAAATCTTTTGCCAACGAACATCTGGAACTGGAGAAGTTTCACCGCAATAACTACCGCTACTTGGAGAGTAAGAAGAACAGCTATTATTACATGGGGCGCTACCACAGCGGGATCAACGCCTTTAGCTCCATGATTTATGTGGCGGTGGTGATTGCGGCTGCCTTATTGATCCGGGGCAGCAAAGTGAGCACCTTGGATCTGGTCACCTTTTTGTTGTACATCAATGCTTTTTTGGATCCAATCAAAAAACTGGTTAATTTCGGCGAACAGTTTCAAAACGGTATCTCCGGGTTTGACCGTTTTTACGAGATCCTACAGCTCGCCCCCGACATTGTGGATTCCAAGCATGCAGTGGAGCTCACGGAGGTGAAAGGGGACATTGCGTTTGAGAATGTTTCTTTCCGTTATCCGGGGACGACGGCTAATGTTCTTTCCCAGGTCAATTTAAAGGTGGCGGCGGGGGAGTACGTAGCCCTGGTGGGGCCGTCGGGGGTAGGTAAGACCACCTTGTGCAGTCTGATTCCCCGGTTTTATGAGGTGACGGAGGGCCGGATTACCCTGGATGGGCTCGATATCAGGGAGATTAAACTGAAATCCCTCCGGCGGAAGATCGGCCTTGTCCAACAGGATGTTTATCTCTTTGCCGGGTCGATCCTGGAGAATATCCGGTACGGAAAACCGGAAGCGACGGTGGAAGAGGTGATCGCGGCGGCGAAAAAAGCCAATGCCCATGAGTTTATTATGGCCTTGCCCGAAGGGTATGAGACCGACATCGGGCAGCGGGGAGTTAAACTCTCCGGCGGGCAGAAGCAGCGGCTTAGTATTGCCCGGGTTTTTCTGAAGAATCCCCCCATCCTCATCTTTGATGAAGCCACCTCCGCTTTGGATAATGAGAGCGAAAAGGTGATCCAGGAGTCTTTGGAAGCGCTCGCCAAGAACCGGACGACTTTTGTCATCGCCCACCGGCTATCCACGATCAAAAATGCCCAGCGCATTCTGGTGCTGGCTGAAGACGGAATTGTGGAAGAGGGGACCCATGAAGAACTGATCGCCCGGGATGGGATCTATGCCCAGCTCTACCGGTTGCAGTTTAAATAGCGGTATGAATAGGGCTTTTTCAACAATCTACTCAGAAACTCGAAACTCGCTAGCTTCTCTATACTTCTATGTAGTTACTTATGTGAGATAAAGCGGTTAATTGGGTACTTGGGGGACATCATTGTGATACGACCCAGGCCCAGGTAAAAAAACGATCCATGGATTATTATTACAACTAAATGATAATTATGAATATAAAATGAATTATCGAAGGAATTTCGGGCGAAGTGTAGAATTAAAACATTCAGAATATAAAGAAGTGGGGAGTGGTATAGTGAAACGAGTTATCTCTCTTCTTTTGGTGGTTGTTTTATTAGTAACCACTACATCTTCAGTTTTTGCTTTTAGTGATAGTTACTTTGAAGGACAATTGGCAGGTAAAAAAAGTGCGGAAACGAATCATAATGCTGGTGGATGGTTTGTCGGAGGAGCTGCGGGTGGATTTCTATTGGGAATAATCGGTGGTGGTATTACTGTAGGCTTAAGCGCCGCTTCAAAGCCTCAACCAGATAGTGAAATTTTATATACGATAAAAGATCAACCATTAGATTATAGAATGGGATTTACGGAAGGTTATGTGGAAGTTGCACGTTCAAAAAACATTCAAAATAGTTGTATCGGAGCTGGTTTGGGAGTAATACTCGCTGTTGTTGTAGTTTCATCAATGAATTATTAGATTATTATTTATGCATGATACTTAATTAAAGATAAAACTAAAATCCAATGAACATAAAGAAACTGAAGAAAAGCTGAAACACAGCCTTAGGCTGTGTTTTTTTATATGAACATTTAACGTCCCTATTCCGGTAAAGGATATTAACTCAGGGCCCCTTGGAAATTGCTTTTCTAAAGCAGTTCATGTATAATTATGTGTTGCAGGAAGGTAGGACGGGAAGAATTCCTGCAAGAAAAAATTTAAGCAGGAGGATGGAAATGTCGGTAGTAAGGTTTTATCACGGTGAACAGATTCCCTTGGAGATGCACAAGACACGGATTGTGCAGAAGTTAACCCTTAAGCCAGTGGAGCAGCGTTTAGCCGCAATTACGGCGGCCGGGAACAATACTTTCTTACTGAAGAACCGGGATGTGTTTTTAGATCTGTTGACCGATAGCGGGGTCAACGCGATGAGTGACCGGCAGCTTGCCGCCATGATGGAGACCGATGACAGTTATGCGGGGTCGGAGACCTACTTTAAACTGGAAGAGAAGATCCAGGAAATCTTCGGGAAAAAGTACTTTTTACCGGCCCATCAGGGGCGCGCCTGCGAACATATTTTAGCCAAAGCCTATGTCAAACCGGGATCAATCGTCCCGATGAACTATCATTTTACCACTACGAAAGCCCATATTGTCTTGCAGGGGGGGACGATCGAGGAAGTTTTAATCGACGAAGGTCTAAAGGTGACCAGCGATCATCCGTTTAAGGGTGATATTGATCTTGATAAACTGCGCCGTCTGTTTACGGAGTACGGTGCGGAGCGGATTCCCTTTGTGCGGATGGAGGCGGGGACCAATCTGATCGGGGGACAACCCTTCTCCCTGGCGAACCTGCGGGCGATCCGGCGCCTTTGTGATGAATTCGGGATTATGCTGGTGCTTGATGCCAGTT
>JAAZDX010000095.1 GCA_012512605.1 Bacillota bacterium | reverse complement strand
TTAATCCGACGGTTTTAGGTTCAACATTACCAGTTGTTAAGCCCATCAATCCTGAACATGAATAATCTTAAAAGCCAAAGAGCCTGCTACCAGCAGGCTCTTTGGCCGGGGAAAAGCGGTGCAGCTCTTCCCGACGAAAGGCAGTTCTTTTGTGATTTTTTATTTTCCGATAAATAACTGGGTGAACATATTCCCATAGGGGCCGCCTGTGGCAATCCCGACTCCAAAGTGATTATACCTGGAGTTGAGGATATTTGCGCGGTGGCCCGAGCTGGCCATCAGACTGGCATGGGCCGATTCAACCGAACCTGCTCCCGCCAAGTTTTCGCCGGCCGTGTAATACGTAACGCCAGCGTTTTTCATCATCTCAAAAGGTGAACCGTACGTCGGTGACGTGTGACTAAAATAGTTCTTATCGATCATATCCTGGCTTTTCATCCTGGCCAGCTGAACCAGGGTATTGTCCACTTTCAACTGTTGCAATCCAGCCTTGGTTCGTTCTTGGTTAACGAGCGATACCATCTTCTGCTCCATCGCCGTCAACCCTTTGCTTGGGGTTGTCGGGTTCGTTGGTGTCGGCTCCTTCGGTGTTGGCTGACTGGGAGCCGGATTTACTGGAGCAGGATTGCTTGGCTTCGGATTAGACGGAGCCGGAGTACTTGTCTTCGGAGGTACATAATAGCTTGTTCCGTTGTTTCCATTATTGTTGCGGCTGGTGTAATAATAGTACTGCGTGGAGTAGTTCGACTGATACTTCGTTGAGTAGCTCCCCGAATTAAACTGATACGTACTTCCGTTTCCAAAAGAGGAACCACCAGTGGGTGGAGTATAATTAGGTGAACCGTAGCTCACATAGTAGGTGACTGCTAATGTTGGAAGTACTACCATAAAGGTTAGGGCAATGGCAAGAATAAAACTACTAACGAATCGGGCGCGAATCCGCATCGAATCTTCTCCCTTCAGACTGCCCTTTTCGTTGGTGCTGCAACGGTTGTTTCGTTTTTCACTCCAAACCGGTGGTTGTCCGCTTTGTCGCCTCCTTTACCAGGTGGTAAACCTGATTCCGCAACCACTTCGGTGATGATTATTTTCTTGTTCCAAAGACCTATTCCTTTATGTAAAAAAATGCAGCCCTGGTAATCCAGGGCTGCCGCGACCGTCAACAATTCTTAGCCATTGGCATAAATTTTTATGTTATTTATCCAAAATGGTATCATCAATGCTAATAATCCCCTCTTTAAGCGCAAAGAGGGCAATTTGCGTCCGGTTTTTCAGTCCCAATTTCTTCCTAATACTGGTTACGTAGTTTTTCGCCGTTTTCTCGCTAATGAACAAAATCTTACCAATCTCACGATTATCCTTTCCTTGAGCCACTAAAGGCAGGATTTCCTGCTCTCTTGGGCTCAACTGTTCAAGGAGATTGGGTCGATGCGTACTCGGTAATTGGGCCATCTGCCCTTCCTCCTCTCCATTCCACCATAGAAAATGCTTACCAAGGACGAATTTCTTCTGGTACATGATATGAAAGAAGAGGCAAGGAGGTGAAAAACCTTTCTACCAACCCATTATTAGATTAAGCTGATGGCATCAAAGGGGCACTTTTCCATACAGACCCCGCATTTGATACAAGCTTCTTGGTTGATGAAATAGGGTTTTTTCGGTTCGCCACTGATGGCTTTCTCCGGGCATTCACGGGCACAGATCCCACAACCGCGGCAGAGTTCACTCGTGATCGTATATTCTAACAAAGCACGACAGACTTTGGCCGGGCAAGTTTTATCCCGGATATGCGCCAAGTACTCATCACGGAAATTCCGGATCGTGCTGAGGACCGGATTGGGAGCCGATTGGCCCAATCCGCACAGGGCAGTGTTTTTAATCGTCTTCGCCAACTCCTCCAGCAATTCCAGATCCTTCTCTTCCCCTTTGCCCTGGGTAATCCGGGTTAAGATCTCCAACATTCTTTTTGTCCCAATCCGGCAAGGCGTACATTTACCACAAGATTCATCCTGGGTGAATTCCAAGAAGAAGCGGGCCACATCCACCATGCAGTTGTCTTCATCCATAACGATTAAACCACCGGAACCCATCATTGAACCGGCTGCCACCAACGATTCATAGTCGATTGGCTGGTCCAGATCTTTTTCAGTAAGACAACCGCCGGAGGGACCACCGGTTTGCGCCGCTTTGAAGCGTTTATTGTTGGGAATCCCGCCGCCCAATTCGAAGATGATCTCCCGCAGCGTAGTCCCCATGGGTACTTCAACCAGACCCGTATTATTGACCTTTCCGGCAAGGGCGAAAACCTTAGTTCCCGGGCTGTTTTGGGTACCAATCTCTTTAAACCACTCGGCCCCTTGGTTCATGATCGCCGGAATATTGGCGAAGGTTTCAACGTTGTTGATTAAAGTGGGTTTACCCCACAAGCCTTGGGAAGCCGGGAAAGGCGGTTTCGGACGGGGTTCGCCCCGTTTCCCTTCGAGCGAAGCCAAGAGGGCGGTTTCTTCACCGCAGACAAAAGCGCCCGCCCCAACCCGGATTTCCAAGTCAAAACTAAAGTCGGTGCCCAGGATATTGTCTCCCAGCATCCCAAAGGCACGCGCTTTTTCAATGGCGTTTTCCAACCTTTCCACGGCCAAGGGGTATTCAGCCCGGACGTAAACATAACCCTGACTAGCACCGATGGCATAACCGGCAATCGCCATTGCCTCGATAACCGAATGGGGGTCGCCTTCTAAAATACTACGGTCCATAAACGCACCCGGATCACCTTCGTCCGCGTTACAAACCACGTATTTTTCTTCACCTGGGGCTTTCATGGTAAATTCCCACTTCAATCCGGTGGGAAAACCAGCCCCGCCCCTCCCCCGTAACCCGGAGTCTTTAATCTCCTGGATGACCTGTTCGGGAGTATATTTGGTCAGAACCTTACCTAAGGCTATGTAACCGTCACGGGCAATATATTCTTCAATCACTTCCGGATTGATCATCCCGACGTT
>JAAZDX010000094.1 GCA_012512605.1 Bacillota bacterium | reverse complement strand
GATTTTATACTGACACTGGACAATATACTCTTGGCGGAGGACATCGTACCCAAAGAACAACTCCCGGCAATGCCAATCATAAGTCAGTCCCAACCGGGCCCGTTCAAAACCGTCACCAAAAAAACTATACCGGAGGCTGAGATCGCTTTGGAGTACCGGAGTGAGCTGGTTTTTCAATTCCGCTTCCACTTCCAAAGTGTCCCACCGCCGTTCCAGAAAATCGTAATCCGCATCTAAATAAAGGTTATTACCTCGTTCAGAAGTATATCGTCCCCGCCCCGTAAGATAAAGACGGGTATACTCCCGGATGTTGGGGTTATAAGTAGCATTCAAACGAATACTATTATCGGGAAGCGGGGTTAACGCAAGCATGGCTTGGACCGGATACCAAGGGTTTTCAACCTGACTGAAATTGTAACCACCGGAAAGGTTCCCGCTGACCAACCGCGTATTGTACCGCCAGGAACTGGAGAAATGGCCCCCGGACCTAAAAAGATGAGAAGAAGTCACGAGCCGTGGAAATTCGTCAGTTGGCGCATCCCCCTCCGCTTGAACCCAACTTAAAGTGTTCACCCACGTCAGACTAGGCGTAAACCGTTGCGTACCAGTCAAGCCCAGTGAGACTGCGCTGCGTTCAAATGTGTCCCCCGCCACCTGGTACAATTGATAACGGTTGCTATTGGCCAGATCAAGGGTGAATCCCCCCTGCTGCCACAGGCTCGGACCCAACGGACGGCGCGCAAGTTCCAAGTCGGTCCGTGTCCCTACCTTTTCAGCCTCCCCTTTAATCTCGACCAGCCGAAGATAATCCACATTCCCTTGGTAATGGCCGGGCCAACCCAGATTAATCGCGGGGGTCCGGAAGGAAATAGCCGGTAGATCATGATAAAATTGGGTTTGGTAACGGTCACTATAGTTGTAATCCTGTTTCACGCGGACCATGAGCTGAAAACCTTGCAAAGAAAAAAGGTCCCAAGTTTGCATAAACTCGAAGTTGTTTTGGTATTTCTTCGTAATCACCTCGGCGGTCGTCAGATCTTCCCGGTAATAGAGGTTGTTACGGTAAGTCAACCGGGTCCGGGGCCCGGGCCGCCAGCTAATACTAAGGCGGCACGGGTAGAGATAATACTGGGGGGTCGGTCCGGACTGTCCGGTCTCCATCTGGAAACTGGTTGGCAATCGGTCGGACCGGTAGTTTAAGTTGCCCCGTAGTCCGTACTCAAGGTAGCCTAAATCATAATATTTTCCGGCCATGTTGTAGGTGAGATCCCCAATCTCCTGGTGCCACGCCGTTTGCAGCTGGTAATCATGGTGCGGGGTGTAGATGTGGTCCAAATGGTAGAAGCTAACCGAAAGCTCGCGGTTGGTACCCACCGGAATCCAGTGTTTAAACCCTTGTCCGACTCCTTTCCCTTGAATCAAATCAAAGAGTAATTTCCCCTGGTGATCGCCAGTAAAAGCATAACGGTAAACCATCTTTAAGAAGAAGCCATCCACCGCATTATAACCAAAAACCGACTCATCGAAATCATTCTCCCCTTCCTGTAAGGAGAAGACCAGTTTGGGGAAAGCAGGAAATTTTAACTTCCCTTCCCAGTAAGAAGCGGAATAAAATTCGATCCGGTCTTCCGGATAATAAACTGTCCGTTTCGCAGTAAGATGGTAATGGGGTTCTTCCGCGTCACAGCCGGTAAAAGAGGAATTGGTACAGAATAGATCCGCGCCGTCGATTGCGCCCTTCTCCCCTTTGATCACGATCGGCTCGCCGGTTTCCGCTTCCCCAATCATCAAAAATTCCTCAAGGGTCCCTTCTTCGTCGGGCAACAAAAAAGCCAGGTTTTTCCCCTGAACCGTCCGTTCTTCGGTTTTAACCTCAACCCAGCCGGGAACGGTCAACCGTTCATTATCCAGGTCAAGGTAGAACTCCTCACCCCGCACCTCATAGTCGCGGTAAGTAAAAACCACATTTCCGCGGGCCACCAATTGATTATTTTCATAATCGGCGAACAGCTCATCGGCGATTAAGACACCCTGGTTAGCCAGAACGGCAGGGGCAAACACGGCCCCGCCTATACAGAGCAACAGCACCAGAATCCGGGTTTTATGTTGCAAAACTTTACCTGACCATCCCTTCACCAATATCCCCACGGCCCTTTTACTTAGAAAATTCCTTTTCCCGCTTGGATTCTAGAAAACCTAGAGTATGTATGAGCCAAAACTCAAACTAGTATTATTGCCAACCTAAACGATCTAAACAAACACTGTTCTCAAGTCCGGCGCTGTACCCCAGCGCGCCGGGGGCACCTTGCCGGATAGTTGGCAGCTATACCCGCAGATTTAGCTTGCGGCATTAGGAGCAAGTAGGGCAAGGCGCGAGGGAGGATGGAGCGCAGATTATACTAGTGTATATCGAGCACCGCCCGGACCGAGCAACGTAGCCATACGCCGCTAATAATGCCGCCTGCCAACAATCCGGCAAAGAAAACACGCTACCCTTTTTTCAACCTTTTGTCCATTATCCCAACTTACAACCTGGGCAACGACCATCGCAAAAGCCCTATTTGATCACCCGGAACAACATAACGATCCCCAAAACAAGAAAGATAACATTGGGCAACCATGCCGCCCAAAACGGGGAGACCAATCCGGAGACGCCCATCTCCCGGAAGAGAACCTGGGTGAAAAAATAGATCATAATCAAAAGCAGACTAACGGCAAGCCCAATCGTACGCCCACTCTTCGGAAACATGGTGGTAAAGGGCAAACCGAGAAAAGCCAGGATTAGGCCGGCAAAGGGCAACGCCACCTTCAGGTGATAGTTCACGGCAAAGGAATTGATGCTGAGACCACTTTTGGCATAGATCGCCATGTGCTGCTTCAACTCGGCACGACTCATCTCGTCCACGCCTTTGCTCTGCCCCAAAAAAATACTGAGGTCTTCCCCCACATCCTCCACCAGTTCCTCAAAGGTGGTTACAGTGGTGATCTTACCCTCCCGGTCCAGCTCGTAATAATTACCCTGTTTCAAGTGCCAAAACTGTTCTTCAATCCGGCCCGAAGCCGCCGAGATCAGACGCGGAAAACGCTGCCCTTCGCTTTGGTAAATTAAAATCCCCTCAACCGTTTGGTCCTGCTCGTTTACACGCCGCAGATAGAAATACCGGTCGTCAGGACCTTTGAAAACCACATTCTCCTGGATAAAAGGGATAAAGTCTTTATGTACTATTTTCCGAATTTCCTGTT
This sequence comes from Bacillota bacterium, assembly GCA_012512605.1. Lineage (GTDB taxonomy): Bacteria > Bacillota > UBA4882 > UBA10575 > UBA10575 > Capillibacterium. Next base: position 990 of record JAAZDX010000094.1, on the reverse strand, counting down.
TGTAACGGAAGTTGGCCGCCGGAACCATCCAGTCGTTAAAATAAAACGCCCCGATACAAAGCAAGAACGTAACCAGCAAAAGCGGGGCCGCCAGGACGGGAAAACTACATCCGGAGGTCCTGATCACATCTAGTTCCCGGTCCCGCGTCAACCGCCCTAAACCCAAAAACACCCCAAAGAGGACTGCCGCCGGGAAGACATCCATAAGCAAATAGGGGATCTGATAATAGACAAGTAAGCAGATTACCGGCAAAGAAGCCCTTTTATCCACCAGAAAATTGGAGATCTCAAATATAAAGTTACCGACCAGTAAAACCAAAAATCCAGCGCTACAAGAGAAAAAATTGGTGAGGTACTCACGGAGTAGATAGCGGTGGATGATTTTCATGCCCTCCGACCCCTTTAAGTAGAAAACCCGTTTAGTTTTCTACGTTACACGCACAAAACCGCCCGGGTTCCAAACCTCTGACGCTTGTTTTTAGTTGAGTTTGCCTTCCAATTCGGCAACCCGTTTTTCCAGTTGCCGGATGGTCTTGAGTAGCTCCGGCAGTTTACCGGCCGCCGCCTGAATCCGCATATCTTCACCGTGGGGCCGGGCTGGTTGACCGGAAACGATCGAGTTCGCCGGGAGACTACTGATCACCATCCCGCGCGCAAATACTACAGTATCGTCACCAATGGTAATATGGCCATTAATCCCAGATTGACCAGCCAGGGTCACCCGGTCGCCAATCTTGGTGCTTCCGGCAACTCCGGTCATCGCAACCATAATATTATCCTTTCCGACTTGGACATTATGGCCAATCTGAACCAGGTTGTCAATCTTGGTCCCAGCGCCAATCAGGGTCTGACCAGTTGTCGCCCGGTCGATCGTGACATTAGACCCGATCTCCACATCATCTTCGATGACCACACAGCCCACCTGTGGCACTTTAAAGTGTTTTCCTTCACTATTCTTTTCAAACCCAAACCCGTCGCCGCCAATAATAG
>JAAZDX010000093.1 GCA_012512605.1 Bacillota bacterium | reverse complement strand
ATATTGAAGATTAAATCTCATCCTTCTGCACCTCCTTAACGGATACTTGCACGAATTTCTGGTATTCCTGAGCAATCTGTTTTAGACCAAGATACATCAAGTTTAAAATCAGATCGGACTGCTCCAGTTTTTTTGGATCGACCACGGCTGGGATTCGGCAATTCAACACCCCTTGCTTTTGTTGTTGTTGAATTTGCGGATCCAACCCAACTAGTTCCTGTAAGCCGAGGACGGCAGTCTGCACCAAGGTGGAGACCCCAGCACAAACGATATCCTGACCCGCCGGGGCAAAACCGGTATGTCCTTTTGCTTTAAAGCCGATAAAACGCTCGCCCGCGCGCAAAAATTCAACCGAAGTCATTATCCCTCAATGGCAACAACCCGCAAACGGGTAAACGGTTGGCGGTGGCCATACCTTTTGCGAATGTTCTTCTTCGCTTTGTACCGGAAGACCAGGATTTTCCGGGCTTTGTCCTGTTGAACGATGGAAGCCTTTACTTTTGCCCCTTCCAGATACGGGGTCCCAACTTTAGTTTCTTCGCCCCCAATGAGTAAAACCCGGTCGAGTTCCACTTCAGAACCGACGTCACCTGGTAATTTTTCCACATTGAACTCGTCACCGACTTGGACCCGATACTGTTTCCCACCGGTTTCTACAATTGCGTACATTAAATGCACCTCCCGCTTAGCCTCGCCAGCCTTTGGCACCATCTGGTTTTTAAAGCCAAAACTGTGCGGTTGAAACAGGTTTATAAACCCACAACTGATATAATACCATCTGCGAGCCTTCCTGTCAATCTTCGATCACGGCCTTGGCGTAGGTTTTAAACATCTTTTCGATTTTTACTCTAACCCGCTGACCAATAAAACGTCCGCCGTTTTCAATATCAATAATATAACCATCTAGACGGGCAATGCCATCAACCGGGTTGTTTAAGTGGGGTTCGATCACATCCACTTCCAGTCGGTCCCCCTCTTTAACCGGGAGGGCTAAGGATTGAACATATTCCTTTTGGCCGCCGGCAATGACTCGGGCTTCGGCCAGGGGGATCTCTTCTTTACCCCGGATAAAAACCGTCTTCTTTAATGTTTTTTCCAACGCATTTAACCGGTTACCACCCGGGCCGATCAGGAGCGCGGCCAAAGCGCTATTCACTCCGATCAGTAAGGCCTCGTCATTGGGGTGATCGGCACCAAGTTCGATGATCCGCCGTTCGGCGCGGGCGGCTTGGGTCTCCAAAGAATATTTGTAACCGGTTCCCTCACAACAGGAACAGGGCTGCTGTAGTTGTTCCCGCAGACTGGGCCGGGTTTTTTTTCTGGTCATCTCTAATAGGCCGAGGGAGGTAAAGCCCAGAATGTTCGTTTTCACCTTGTCCTTCTGGAGTTCAGTGGCGAGACAATCCAGGACTTGCTTTTTGTTTTCTTCATCCCCCATATCGATGAAGTCAATCACAATAATCCCGCCGATATTACGCAGACGGATCTGGCGGGCGATCTCCTTGGCGGCTGCCAGATTGGTGTGTAAGACTGTATCCTCCAAACAAGTGGAGCCGATATATTTTCCTGTGTTCACATCGACCACCGTAAGCGCTTCGGTCTGATCAAAGACAAGGTAAGCGCCAGATTCAAGCCAAATTTTCCGCCGGAGGGCCTCTTCAATCTGCTGTTCAATGTTGTAGATGGAAAAAAGCGAATGACCCGTAAACAGCTGCACCTTATTTCGAAGGTGGGGTCCTAAAAAGGCCAGTAAATCTAGGGCTTTTTCATAAGTAGTCAGATCATCGATGACTAACCGGTCCACCTCGGTGGTGAAAAGATCCCGTAAGACCCGGTAGAGCAGATCATGATCGTGAAATAGTAAAGCGGGTGTTGGTCCCTTTTTCGTTCGTTTTAAAATCTTTTGCCACAGATTTAAAAGGAAGTTCCGGTCGGCTTCCAATTCCTCTTCGGCTAAGCCTTCCGCAGCCGTCCGGATAATCATCCCCATCCCCTTTGGCTTGAGGTGCTGGGCAATTTTTTTTAGCCGTTCCCGTTCCCTTTCATCTTCAATCCGCCGCGAGATCCCGATATAGTCTACGGTTGGCATCAACACCAAATAGCGGCCGGGGATGGTGAGGTTGGTGACCACACGGGCACCCTTGTTCCCCATTGGTTCTTTGACCAATTGGACGATGATCTCCTGACCTTCGCGGAGGAGATCACTGATCGAAGCGGAACCGTTTTCGTCTTCAGTATGGAGATCATCCACGAACAGAAAGGCGTTCTTATCCATGCCAATATCAATAAAGGCAGCCTGCATCCCGGGTAACACGTTTTCAACTTTACCCCGGTAGATGTTGCCAATGTGTCGTTGGGCGGAATGACTCTCTTTGGAGAGTTCTACTAACTTTCCCTCTTCGAGCACGGCCATCCTGGTTTCACTGGGGCTTACGTTAATTAAAAATTCTTTCGCCATCCAAACACTTCCTAAAGAACCTTCCGGTGCCTCTCTCCAGTTTTAAAATTCACCGCTGTTCGTCTCCGTTGTTCAATTTGAAAAGCGGCAACCAACAAGGAATCAAAATCGTCAGGGCGGATCGTGCCCTGCGGGCCAAAGGCCACTTCAAAGTCGAAAAGGATCAGCCCATCAGGCTGAAAGGAAAGTTTATAAGCTTTCCAGAGCGGTCTGATGTTAACCGGTTTTTGGCCCTGCTTTGTTTTTTTCGTGACCAGCAATTCGGGACGCGACCATAAGGCGGCAAACCACTCTTCTACTTGACCATCAGGGAGGGGGCATTTTCGCCGCAACATAAACTGGTAAGAAATACTGTCTGCTGCCGCCATTAAGGACGGGGACTTTGGTGCTAGTTTCTGTACGGCTATCACTTCCATGCCGGGCGGAAGCTGTTGCTTTAAAGCTAGCTCCACTTCTTCCTCCGCCAAGGTACGGGTCAATTCCAAATCAAAGTATTCCGCCACACTTTCGACCCCCAAGGGCAGCGGTGGACCGAAGGAAAGGATTGGTTTGGGATGAAAACCGACCGAATAGGCAAGCGGCAAGCCAGTCCGGCGCAGGGTTCTGGTCAGTACGCGCAGGACATCAAGGTGGGAAGTATAGCGCGCAATCCCCTTTTTACTATACTTTATTCGATATGTTATCTTATTCACCTCCCGCCAGTTGAGGGTTGGTTTCCAAGTGAAAACAAACTCCACAGGTCTTACAGTCTTTTCGGGTCCGGCAGTCGACGGTCAGCTTTTCCGTCTCGGCCCTTTGGTCTTCGCGCTGGAGATAGTCCTTCGTCAACCCGGCGCTTAAATGATCCCAAGGCAAAATCTCCTGGTAAGAGCGAGCGCGGAGGTAATCCTCCACTTCCAGGCTTGTTGCGGACAAGGCTTGCTGCCAAAGATCCCATCGGAATTGGTCGGGCCAGGAATCAAAGGTACAGCCAAGTTCCCAGGCTTTGGCCAGAGCTGCCCCTAAACGGCGGTCACCCCGGGATAAGACCCCTTCCAACTGACTTAAAGCCGGATCATGCCACGAAAACTGTAGCCCCCGGCCGACCAGGTGTTCCTTTAAAAAATCTTGGCGGCGTTTGGTTTCCGCCAGGGAAAGCTGCGGACGCCACTGAAACGGGGTATGAGGTTTGGGTACAAAGGTAGAAGCGCTGACCGTCACCTGTACGCGCCCTGCTTTTGGTCCGTGCAACCGGCGACCCACGGCCAGAATCGCACGGGCCAGATCCACAATCCCCTGGAGATCCTGATCGGTCTCGGTGGGAAGGCCGATCATAAAGTAGAGTTTTAACCGCTGCCAACCGGCGGCAAAAGCAGCCTCGATCGTCTGCATGATCTGCTCATCGGTAAGGTTTTTATTGATCACCCGGCGTAAGCGTTCGGTCCCCGCTTCCGGTGCGAAAGTGAGACCGCCTTTTCGTTCCCCTTGAAAACGGGCTGCCAGTTCCGGCGAGAAGGAGTCGATCCGTAACGAAGGCAAAGAGATCTTCACATTCTGCGCCGCAAAACAATCAGTCAGCATCGCCAGAACTTCCTCGATCTTTGTATAGTCGGCACTGCTTAAAGAAGTCAAGGAGATCTCTTCATATCCGGTACCGGCAATTATCTTCTGTAAATAGTCGGTCAGGACCGCTGGCGAACGCTCGCGGACTGGCCGGTACACCATTCCCGCCTGGCAAAACCGGCATCCCCGGGTGCAGCCGCGGAAGAGCTCGACCATCGCCCGGTCGTGGACCGGCTCGATCCACGGTACTAGCTCTTGTCGAGGAAGATAGGCCCGTTCAAAATCGCGAATGATCCTTTTGTGCACGACCGGCGGGGCCGGGGGAAGGGGAGTTACCGCGGCAATTTTCCCTTCGTCCGTGTACTCCACGGTATAAAATTCGGGGAGATACACCCCGGTAACCTTAAGTAGTTCTTGCTTAATGGCCTGTTTTGAGCGGCCCTCTTTTTTACCACTGGCGATCTGCGCCAGGATCTCAAGGATGGCCTCTTCACCCTCACCGATTAAAAAAAGATCGAAAAAATCGGCCAATGGTTCCGGGTTAAAACTGCCGGGTCCACCGCCGATGATCAGTGGATCGGTCTCGCCCCGTTCTTCTCTCTTTAATGGTATTCCCGCCAGATTCAGCATATTCAAGATATTCGTATAACTTAATTCATATTGCAAGGTAAAGCCGATTAGATCAAATTGGGCAAGACTCTGCTGAGTTTCCAAGGTAAAAAGGGGTAATTTCGCTTTCCTTAACTCCTGTTCCATGTCGTTGGCCGGAGCATAAACCCGCTCGGCAAGATAGTCCTTTTGCTCATTAATCAGGTGGTAAAGGAGGCGTAGGCCGAGATGGGAAAAGCCGATCTCATAAATGTCGGGAAAAGCCAGGGCAACACGGACCTTGACCTGATCCCATGGTTTTACTACGGCGTTTAACTCACCACCGGTGTAACGCGCCGGTTTTTCCTCCCTTTCTAGTATTCTGTCGTAAGCTTTAATCTTTGTTCCCCCCTGCTGGTAGTGGTTGGTAGTTGTTTTGTCCTCTGATCGCTTCGATCTTTAGGTTAAACATATTATCTTCGTTTATCATGCGGATCAGTTCTTCTTCCGTTACTTCACCTAAAATTTTACCATGTTTGTCAACCAAAAAGAAGAGATGATAATCTTTACCAGTTAAAAAAGGGAGAACTTCGCCCACTTTGCGCCCAGCATCGACAACCCAAACTTTCGTGGTAAGGAGTCCTTTCGCCCGTAGCGAAGCAGCTTTTTTGGTTTGTTGTGCCAGGTAGGAGTAGAAATGATTGTTTCCCCGTTCCGCAATCAGTAGGAAGATAAGGACCAAAGGGAGTTGGATGGGGACCATTTTTTTTAGGCCCAACCAAAACAAAGGGGGACCCGCTAGAAAAACAACCGCCCTTGTCCAGTTGCTCATGTAAGCGGTTGCTTTTTTGTATCCTAGTTTGCGGGCCAGAAACGAGCGGAGGATTCTTCCCCCGTCCAGAGGGAAAAGGGGTAAAAGATTGAACAGACCTAAACCCAGGTTGATACGGGCTAAATCTCCGGCCAATACTGGTAAATGGAGAAAGGCCCCAAAAGTATTGAGGAAGAAGGCCAGCAGGATACTTTGCAATGGCCCGGCCAGTGCGGTGACCCCCTCGGCCAACGGGTCGTTAAACAAGGATGCCTCCATCCGTGCGACCCCGCCAAAGGGAAATAATTCAATCCAAAAAGTACGGTAACCAAAACTAAAGGCCGTCACCAAGTGGGCGGTCTCATGCACTAAAACCGAGATAAAGGCCAAAACCAAGGTGGAAATTTCGCCAGTGAAACCAGCCAGAAAAAAAAGGGGGTACAAAAACGGGTTCAGTTTGATCTTGAACATTAGTGCCATATACCCTGTTCTTCAATGAACAGCCGTGGATCCACCGGATGGCCGCCATTGGTAATCTCCCAAAAAAATTCCCGGCCGGTGCCGGCAATCTCCTGACCCGGATTTACCCATTCTCCGGTTTTAACGTAAACCTGAGGGCAAGGATAATAGAGACTATGCCATCCTTCACCATGGTCTAAATCCAGTTTCCATCCGCCCTTCTCCAGCGGGGTAACCTTTATCACTCCGGCCGCCGAGGCGTAAACCACCGAACTGGGCGCAGCGAGAAAGCGAATTCGCTCCGGGTAAACCTCCCGTCGCTCAAAATAGAAAAGGGGGGAAGCAAGCTGAACCCCCCGTTTGGATGGGGCCATTACCGGTTGTAATTGAACAGTAAACCAAGAAGATACCTCTCTTTTCATCTTATCCCACTGTTCGCGGGCAAAAGCAGTAATCTTTTCTTCAGTTCGCTTTGCTTCACCATATTGCAAGACGTGGCGGAAGCGGTCGACCAACCCGCTGCCAACGCGGGGTATTTTATCAATCACCCACTAGAAAAAGATGATGAAAATACAGACCATAATCTGCTTTAAGAGCATTGTTTCGCAACGGACAAAAGGAGAAGTTTCCGGAGTGACCGCTCCGCTTTCCCCTTCCCCCGCAGCCGCCGGCGATCTTTCCCTATCCACCTGGTTCTCTCTATGTTCACTACACGGCATGGTTCTCTCCCCATTTTTACCTTATACCAAAGATATATGGGACTTTTTTTGATTCTAGAACAAGCCGTTACCCGGAAGAATTAAGATAATAACGTTCTCTAAAGAGGAAAAGACCGGATAAAATCGAAAATAGTAAAATAGTCAAGAAGAATGATTTATTTTGGCGAGGTGCGACGAGTGGGTATTAGAATCGGAATCCTCAATCCAGATGGTCTTGAGTTGTGCACCCAAAAGGCTTTTTCTGCTCTGCGCGATGCTTTTGCGCAACAAAATATCCGAATACAACCTTGCTTATACACGGAGCAATTACCCAAAGCCGATCTGCTCATTGGCTCCTACGAAAAGAGTCCATTAATAAGGGAGCTGGTCACGAAGGAAGAAATACCACTCGCGTTAACCCCCGAAGCAATCGTGATCCAGGAGCTCACAATAGATGAGCATACTGCCCTTTGGGGATGTGCTTTTGATACCCGCGGTCTCCTTTATGTCCTTTACGAATTAGCGGACCGTATCAACGCCCAATCGGTTCCTGCCTTGTACCAACCGGTCTGTGAAAGTCCAGCCTTTAAACGCCGGAGCGTTCTCCACCGTCTCCCTTTAGCCGAGCTGAAAAAGGGGTGGACCATCTCCCCCACCTCCTGGCGGTCTTATTTTGAAATGTTAGTCAAAAACCGTTTCAACGGTTTCACTTTGGCCTTAACCGCTCCTTCCCCGGCACCGGTCTTTCCCTATTTCCTTTCCATTCCGGAGCACCCAGAGGCCAATCCCTTCCCGATCCCTGATGGACTCCAGACAAGCAATCTTCAGGCTTTGAAGACCATGGCTGAACTTGCCGTGGAAGCCGGTTTGGATTTCCAACTTGGCTTCTGGAACTTTTACTCCGGTCATTTACCCCTCCCCTTTCGCGGACTTGGGCTGGATGAGGAGAATATCGGCTCTTATCTTTTTCTTGCCCTAAAACAGCTACTTTTTTCTTGCCCGAAGATATCTGGCCTTGAGTTCAAGTTTCACTCACTGCCTGTGGATTTCACTTTTTTTCAGCAGACCATCGTCCAGGCGGTACAGGATAACGGCAACCAAACCAGTCTGACCTTGCCTGCCGATCAAATCTCCGCGGATATTCTGGATCTCTTATCTTTGGCGGGAATTGATTTCGCGCTGAGCAATGAAGGATGGGGTTCAAAGATAGGTCTGCCTTATCTTAAAGATGAGGAGGAAAAAGTTCATTTATGGACTGATCCCGAGGAGAGAATCGCCTCCGTTTTCCAATTGCCAATCCCCTCGCTCGCACCCTGGGGGGATCCCGATTACCTTTGCCAACTCCTTCCGACGTTAATTAATGCTGGTTAT
>JAAZDX010000092.1 GCA_012512605.1 Bacillota bacterium | reverse complement strand
GAATAATAAAGTAATCGCCCGCGAAACGGTGCGGGCTCTACGCAAAGACGTGTTGGCCAAGTGTTACGGGGGGGATATTTCCCGGAAAAGAAAGCTGTTGGAGAAGCAGAAGGAAGGCAAAAAACGCATGAAGCTATTGGGTTCGGTGGAAGTGCCCCAGGAGGCATTCTTTGCGGTCCTAAAGCTTGATGACTAGGGGCACTCCCCCACTTCTACCCTACTTCTTATCCATCCCCCGGAAGTAGCCCCCTCTGGTTAACCGGGCATCCAGTTCGGTGTAGAAAACATCCGGTTCAATCTGGTCAATCACCGCTCGGAGCCGGGGCAGATCTTTTCGGCGGAGGATGATCGTGAGGATTTGTCGGGGCCCGGTCCGCCCCTTTCCTTCGAGGACCGTAACGCCGAAGTTCTCGTTCCGGAGGGTAGTGACCAATTCTGGAGCATGGGTCTTCGGGACCAGTTCAACCAGGGTGTAACCCACGGCCAATTTTTCCTCCAGAAACCCGCCGACGATGTTGCCGCAGGAGAACCCCAGGGCATAAAAGAGGAGCTTCCAAGGGCTGTCCAGGTTTCCGACCACTTGACTCAGGGCAGTAGTATAGATCATAACCTCAAAAAAGCCGAGGGAAGCAGCATGGAAGCGTTTCCCGCGCGTGAGGAAGAGGATGCGAATGGAGCCTAAGCTGACATCGATCATCCGGGCGAAAAAAACAAAACAGAGGGAAAGTAACATCAAACCATCCCCTTTACTATTATCACTAATACCTCGACGAATACGGAATAAACAAATAAGCGCCTGCGGCGAACGTATCCTTCCAAAGCTAAAATACCATAAAACCAGGGCGAAGGCAAACTACTTTTCGAAGCTGAACTGGCCCTAGGAGGCAAAATCCTTGAGACCGATCGGCCTGTATCTCCACATCCCCTTTTGTCAGCAAAAATGTTTGTACTGTGATTTTTGTTCCTTTCCCGGACGGGCGGGGGATTACCACCGCTACCTAAAGGCTTTAAAACAGGAGCTTAGGCAGCGATGGAACCCCTGTTGGCAAATTGCAACCATTTATATCGGCGGCGGGACGCCGACCGTCCTCCCCCCAAGCGCCCTGGCGGATTTGTTGCAAGAGATTCGGACGGTGGCCCAGGTCCAACCAGAAGCCGAAGTGACCGTGGAGGCCAACCCGGGAACGGTCGACGGGGCTGGCCTTGCCCAGTTGCGGGCGGCCGGGGTTAACCGGTTGAGTTTGGGGGTCCAATCGGGGCACGACCGTTTTTTAAAGGTTTTAGGCCGGGGCCACACCACCGCTGACGTGGAAACAACCGTCGCCCTGGCCCGTCAGGTCGGTTTTGCCAATCTTAGTCTGGATCTGATTTATGGCCTTCCAGGGGAGACGCCCGACGATTGGGGCCAAACCCTCCAGTGGGCCACGGCCTTGCAGCCGAACCACCTTTCCTGCTACGGGTTGCAAGTCGAAGCTGGAACACCTCTCTATATAATGGTCCAGGAAGGACGGGTCCGCCTGCCTTCCGAAGACGAGGTCAGCGCGATGTTCCTGGCTAACACCCAGATCCTACCCGCAGCCGGTTACGAACAATACGAGATCTCCAACTTTGTCCGCCGCGTCCGCGCCAGTGAAGCCACAAGCGGTGATTACCGGTGTCGGCACAACCTCATCTACTGGCAATACCAGGATTACCTTGGGCTGGGTTTGGCGGCGGCTTCGACGCTCGCCGGACGCCGCTGGGTCAACCTTAATGACCTGGACGCGTATCTTTCCGCCCTCAACGCCGGGAGAATGCCGACGGCGCTTACGGAAACCCTTACGCCCCAGCAGGAAATGGTGGAAATGTTGATGCTGGGGTTTCGCCTCACCACTGGCCCCGATCCGGTTGCTTTCAAAAGACGTTGGGGGGTTTCCTTGGATGAAGTCTTGGGCGAGCGGGTCAAACCCTTGTTGTCCGGCGGTTTTCTCCAGAAAGCAGCAGGTACCTACCAGCTGACCCCCCGGGGTATGCTCGTCAGTAATCAGGTGCTCACCCAACTTTTGTTCCCGCTACTGTGAGCGGCGGCCAATGTGCATAAGAGGAAAGCTTTAACCTCTTTGCCCTTGACAAAGGGCGAGGAGGGTGATATTTTTTAGTTAGATTAGCACTCGTCTTTCGGGAGTGCTAACAAAACGCAGTGGAGTCTTGTCGAAGGTTAGGACAATGTGCATAGAAGGTGAGTAACGATGAGCCAGAGGGAACTGGATCCAAGAAAGGAGTTAATTTTGAAAGTAGTCACCGATGACTACATTGAGTCGGCGGAGCCGGTTGGGTCCAGAACAATTGCCCGCAAGTATAATCTGGGGTTAAGTCCCGCAACCATCCGTAATGAAATGGCGGATCTGGAGGAAAGCGGTTACCTGAAGCAACCCCATGTCTCGGCGGGGCGGATCCCTTCCCATCAAGGGTACCGCTATTATGTGGATATGTTGATGCAGCAACAGTCTTTAAACGAGGAAGAACAAGGACTTATCCGGTTATACTTTGAAGATCGTTCCCGCCAATTGGATACGATTCTGCAGCAAACCGTGAAGATCCTTGCCCAGTTAACACGCTATCCTTCCCTGATGCTGGGTCCGAAGTTACAACCATCCATCTTCAAACATGTGCAGTTGATTCCGCTAAGCGCCAATGACATTCTCGTTCTGATCGTCACGGATATGGGAATCATTGAGAAGAAAGTAATCGCCGTTGATTGTCCGGTAACCCAGGCCGACCTTGACCGGGCTTCCTATAGTTTGAATAAAAAACTACGGGGGCGGCCCTTTGCCAGCCTAAAATCTTCGGTTTTAAATGAATTAAAAGAAGAGATTAAGACCGAGGATAGTTCCTTTCAACAAGCGGTTACTCTTCTCCTGAGCACCTTGGATACCCGTGAGCGGGAACGGGTCTATTTCGATGGAATTATCAACATTTTAGAACACCCGGAGTTTAAAGAGCTTGAAAAGTTTAAACTACTATTGACGCTGATGGAGGAGGAAGACCGGTTGCACCGGCTCCTTTCTGAACGCCATCCGGGTCTGCGGATCTCGATTGGGGAAGAGAACCCGGAAGAAGCAGTCCATGAATGCAGTATCATTACTGCCAACTACGAAATCGGGGGACGGGTCGTTGGGACCATTGGTGTCCTGGTCCGACCCGCATGGACTATGCTCATGTCGTCTCGGTGGTTGATTTTATTGCCCAGAGCCTGAGCGATTTTTTGTCCCAGTCGTAAACGGCACCGTGGGACATTTTCTCTTTTTTAATATTATGGAGGTGGTTGAGGGTTGGTGAAAGAAAACAACGTTGATATAGATGCAGCTGTTGATTTAAAGCAGGAACCAACGGAGGAGACAGAGGAGAGAACCGAAGAAACGGCGGCGGTGCCGCCAGAAGAGGCCCCGGACGTTGGTGCGGATGAGGCCGACGCCGTATGTAAGGAGATTGATGCCTTACATAAGAAGATCGAAGAACTGGAACGGACAAATGAGGAGTATCTCCAGAGTTATCGGCGATTACGCGCCGATTTCGACAATTATAAGCGGCGTACCCGCCAGGAGATGCTCCAGGCGGCCGACAATGGGAAGGAAGAGTTGCTCTTGCAGCTCCTTCCGGTCTTGGATAATCTGGAACGGGCGCTGACGGCGACCGGGGAGCCGGATAAATGGCGCTCCGGTGTGGAGATGATCTTCCGTCAGTTTCTAGAGATTCTGCTTGCAGCGGGCTTAAAGCCCATTCCTGCTGTCGGTGAGATGTTCGACCCGAACCTTCATGAAGCTTTGTTGCGGGAGCCCTCGGAACAACCGGAAAACACCATTCTCGAAGAGATCAAAAAAGGTTACCTATTCGG
>JAAZDX010000091.1 GCA_012512605.1 Bacillota bacterium | reverse complement strand
TCCGACAAGAATGCAAGGAAATGAAGCAACAAGTTCTAGAGTGCGTCAAGTTATGTATGCTAATGATATTCTTGTTTCTACAACAAGACCAACTAGACGAGCAATTGCCATAGTACCTAATTATCTAAACAATCAGATATGTTCTACTGGTTTTGCGGTTTTAATTCCAAAAAAAGAAGTAATTGGGGAATTCATATTCCATATACTCCGAAGCGAAATCGTTACTGCTCAGTTTGAAAGGTTTTGTTGTGGATCTGGATACCCAGCAATTAATAAAGAAAATGACGTACTTCGGGTTCTAGTTCCGGAAGTTAATAGGGATGAACAGAATAATATTCTTTCTAAAATAACAACAAAACTTCAACTTGCAAAAAGCATGGGAGACGAAGCAGAAGAAATATGGCATAAAGCCTTGCACAGGTTTGAAAATTTAGTTGTCAGGGACTAAAAAAAGATAAAATACCTTGCATCAAAAACTTCACATCTATCCTGTCTCCTCAACCCCTGTAAAAATGGCCATTATCTAATCTGTTAACTCGACTATAAATTTTCAGGGCTATTGATATGTTACCGCAAACAATAAAAATGAGGGTTTCCTGACATTATCTCTTCCGGCAAAGTATCCGTGAGAAAAACCTAATGTCTGGAAACCCTTTATTTATCAGTATTTTGAGCTCTCCTATTTCTCCACCCTTGACATCAATACCACGCACTCAACATGGTAAGTGTGCGGAAACATGTCTACCGGTTGGATCTCTTCCACTTCATAACCGCGGTTTGCCAAGAACTTTAGATCGCGGGCCAATGTACTCGGGTTACAGCTAACATAGACGATCCGGGGCACCTTAAGCTTTGCAAAGGTTTGGAGGACCCGCTCTTCGCAACCACTGCGCGGTGGATCAACCACCGCCACATCAAAATCGATCCCGATGCTGACCAGTTTAGGCAGAACCTCTTCCGTTGCCCCCATGACAAAGACCACGTTTTCAGCATTGTTCCGGATGGCATTCTCCTTGGCATCCTCGATCGCTTCGGGAATCACTTCTATTCCGTAGACTTCCTTCGCTTTACTCGCCATAAACAAGGTGAGGGTGCCGACACCGCAGTAGGCATCCAGAACCCGCTCTTCCCCGGTGAGGTTTGCATACTCCAAGGCCTTGGCGTATAAGATTTCGGTTTGGGCCGGGTTCACTTGGAAGAAGGAAGTAGCCGATATTTTAAACTCCAGTTCCCCCAGGCGGTCAATAATCCCGTCCGCCCCGTATAACACCTTGTTTTTCTCACCCAGTACCACATTACCGCTGGTGGTATTGATGTTCTGGACCACACTTTTCAGTGCCGGAAAATCAGCCGCTAGTAATTTAGCCAATTCTTTTCCCTCAGGAAACTCCGGGCCGTTGGTGACCAAGACCACCATGGCTTCTCCCGACCCAAAGCCGTTTTTGACCAAGACATAACGGAGCAGTCCCTGGCCGGTTTTTTCATTATAAACCGAGATCCCCATTCCTTGGGCCAATTCGCGAACGCGGTTCATGATGCGGCTGTTTAAATTGTGTTGAATCAGGCAATCTCGCGTATCGACCACATTATGGGTTCCTTTCTGGTAGCAACCAATAACTACTTTCCCCTTTTCGTTTACGGCAAAGGGATACTGCACTTTGTTCCGATACTCCCAAGGATGATCCATGCCGATTACCGGATGAACAGTGATCTCTTTAAATCCGCCCAAGCGTTCCATGACCTCAATCACCCGGCGTCTTTTGAACGCCAATTGGCTGGAATATTTCATATGCAAGAGCTGACAACCGCCACACTGGCCGTAAATACCACAACCCGGCGCAATCCGCTGGGGTGACTTCTGAAGCACCCGCAACAATTTGCCACGGGCGTAGTTTTTCTTCACCAACTCAATCCTGGTCAGCACCTTCTCGCCATCCAAGCAGTCTGGCACAAAAATGGTAAAGCCCTGATGGCGTCCGACGCCTTCACCCTGCGTCGCATAACCGTGGATATCAACCGTTATTTCGTCCCCTACTTTGACTGGAACCTGGTCTGTATCAACCATATCGATCCCTCCACCTAATATAACCTGAAAACAACCTAACAACAAAAGATTACCATAAAAACGGAAGAAAGAAAAGAAATGGAGAGGAGGGTTTCCTTCCCCCATTGCGGAAATAAAGGGATAAGAACCTTCCGGGGGTGTTTTCATGTCCCAAACAATCTTGGCTGAACTAGAAATACTAAAGCAGGAAGTGCTTGCTTGTCGGCGTTGCCGGTTAAGGGACGGTTGTCAGCAAGTCGTCTTCGGCGAAGGCCGCCCCGGCCGCTTGGTCATCGGCGAAGGGCCCGGTGCGGAGGAAGACCGCCAAGGCCGGCCGTTTGTCGGAGCCGCTGGTCAGTTGCTCGATAAAATACTGGCCTCCGGCGGTTTTGACCGACAGGTAAATGCCTATATCGCCAACGTTGTAAAATGCCGGCCGCCGTCCAACCGGGTTCCCACCGCCCAGGAGTGTGCGACCTGTCTACGCCATTTAGAAGCACAAATCAAAATCCTTAAACCGAAAATCGTTCTTCTGCTGGGAGCCACTGCACTCCAGGCGGTCCTAAAAACTCCGCAGGGTATCACGCGCTTAAGAGGGAAATGGCAGGAACGGGACGGGATATACTATATGCCTACCTTCCACCCGGCAGCCTTATTGAGAGATCCCCGCCGGAAAATCGATGTTTGGCACGATATTCAGTTGCTGGTGGCAAAATACCGGGAAGTAGTAGATCCGAACCACACTTCCCCTTTTTGCTGATTTCCGGCACAATTGTTTACTTTAACGTGGTCAGTTCCTACTTTACATTTATCCACGTTGGTGTTATACTACAGATGCGCACGTGAAAGTTTAGTGATTGCATTATTTCCCTTCTCATTTTAAGTTGCTCCTAGTCAGGGAAATTAAGTGTTTTTCCTAAACCGTTCCGGGCAATAAAAATGAGGAGGATTCCAATTTAATGTTCCAAGACAAAACCCTAGTCTGTCGCGATTGCGGCGCAGAGTTTATTTTTTCGGCTTCTGAACAAGAGTTCTTTGCCGAGAAAGGTTTTACCAACGAGCCGGGTCGTTGTGCCCAATGCCGGGCGGAGCGTAAACAGAGAAACAGTGGTTCGCGCTTTGGTTCACGCGCACCGCGGGAAATGCATGATGCCGTCTGTGCGGATTGCGGCTGTGAAACGCAGGTCCCGTTCCAGCCCAGCGGTGACCGTCCCGTCTATTGCCGTGACTGCTATGCCCAACGAAGAACCCGCTATTAAGGTAAGAGTAAGTAAAACTCCTTCACAGATGTGAAGGAGTTTTTTTATCTTTCCGCCAAAAACATCATCCCAAAACTAAGGGCAGCACCGCTTAAGAAGAGCATTGAATCTATAACCAGCGCCATATCTTGGCGAATACCGGGAAAGATCAACACCATCGATCCGAACAAGACGCCAAGTACCCCATAGTAGGCAAAACCGCGGTATTGGCGGAAGAGGAAATCAACCAGCTTTAACATGAGCAGGGCAAAGAGCCCAAACCCTACCCCCATCAGGGCCAAAATCCGCAGATTGAAACCGGCAAGGGCTGCCAGGAGCTGCTCGTAAAGGCCAAGGTACATTAAGACCAATGAGGAACTAATCCCCGGAATAATCGAACCAAACGCCAGAATAGCGCCGCAAAGGAGCGCCGTAAAGACATTTAGCTCAGTACCGCCACCGGTGCGGGAAAACCCGGGGATGAGTTGCCCGGTCAGCATCACAAAGCCAAATGTAAAAAGCGCCGCTCCTAAAAAGGCGAGGCGAAAACCATTCTGGTTCGCTTCTTTAAATAAAGCCGGGATACTGCCGGCAACCAGACCAAGGAACAAATAAAGAACGGGGTATTTCGCAACAAGGAGCAGTTCTTGCATCACCCGACTGAACAGTAAGATCCCGAAACCGACACCAAGTCCTAAGGGAAAAAGGAAGCGGATACTTTTTTGGTACTCTTTTGGGAAATTAACAATGGCATGGACAATCGGTTCATAGAGTCCAGCGGCAGCAGTAATCACCCCGGCACTAAGTCCAGGCGTGATCCACGCAATCCCCAACACCAGTCCGATGAGGATTTTTTTAATAAATACACCATAATAACCGGTTTTGTTCTGTTTCATCTTAATGCACCATATTTCTATCCTTGATCGTTTCCCATCAAATTTTATTATAACAGATTTTTAAGCCTAACGAAATTTTCCCTGGACGATCAGCAGATTAACCCAGTAAATATCGATGGTAAATTGTTAAAGAAATGTTCCCAAAAGGGGGCAGTTGTCCTGTCTTCTAACCGTCTGTCGACGTATTCCTGTGGTCAATAGCCTTTAAAAGCTTAATCTCTTCCATTGTCAACTCCCGGCAGACACCCAAAGGCAATTCCGGATCAAGGACTAAAGGGCCCATTGACCTTCTCTGTAAATAGGTTACCTGTTTTCCTACGGCCTTTAGCATCCTTTTTACCTGATGAAATTTACCTTCATAGAGTGTTAATTCTAGCTCCAATCCTTGCCCGTTGACCAGAGTTGCCTGCGCCGGCAGAGTCCGGTAACCATCATCCAGCACCACTCCGCCCGCGAGGGTTTCCAGTTCTACCTGCGTCACCGGTTTGTCGACCCGGACCAGGTAGGTCTTGGGAACCCGAGAAGCAGGTGCCAATAGACGATGGGCCAAGGCTCCATCATTGGTCAATAGTAAAAGCCCCTCCGTGTCTTTATCCAGCCTTCCGACCGGTGCCAGCCGCCGCATCCGCCAGTTTTCCGGAACTAGATCCAAAACAGTAGGCGCATACCGATCCTTTGTGGCAGTAAGGTAACCCGCCGGTTTATTCAGCATCAGATAAGTAAATTCCCGGTATTGAACAGAGCGCCCATCAACCAACACCAAGTCTTGCTCTGGATCAATCCCTAGTTCACCACTGGTTACTACCTCTCCGTTTACCATAACCCGTCGGGCACGAAGGAGGATTTTTACTTCCCGCCGTGACCCAAAACCGGCATGGGAGAGAATCTTATCAAGCCGCTGCCGTTTCCCCATTTCCCTACTCCTAATTAAAAACTACTTTATCCTCCAAGCTGGAGGATAGTAATTCTTGATCAGATTCCCCACGCGCTTTGCCCAACCAAGCGGAAACCCGTCCGTCGTCACCAGAATCCACCCGTTGCCGGGCGGTGTCGTCTCCGTCGCCAGCAGTGTATCGCCCTTTAAGTATTTAATCACCTCTGTACTGGTGGACGGAAGTTCGATCTGTCGTTTTGCCTGCTGCCGCTCTAAGGCCAACGCCAGCGGGTGCGCGGGGATAAATTGGTCATAGCGTAATTCGCCGCAAAAAAGCCCGAGCCGCACCACATACAAGCCGCTTAGATCTGGCAACTCAGCCGGTAAGAGCAGTAGGTCATCGCCTTTCTGGAAGAAACGGCCGGAGGGCGGCGTGATCCCGACTTCCGTGCAGAAATCCCAAAACGGCCTGAGACTAGCAATCTCCGGTTCCGAATGGACGAAAGGAGCGCGCTCAACCCTGGTACCTGTAGATGTTTTCTCCAAAATCGCCGCAAACTGGCCTTCCCCGCGGGAAAGATGGGGCCAGATGCGCCCCACTTTTTCCAGCTGCGCATCACCCGCCCACTCCACCCGGCCCGGACTGACTCCTTCCAGGTCGATTCCGACCAAATAAAATTCGGGGTGCCGCGCTAGAAAGTTCTTCACTTGTAACTCATTCTCCTCCGGCGAGAAGGTACAAGTCGAATAGACCAGTCGCCCACCGGGGGCAACCATCTGGGCGGCATAGTTTAACAAATCCGCCTGGATGGGGGTGCAGACCTTCGGGTGATAGTCCCGACGCCAGGCAATCATCAGACGCGACTCCCGCCGGAACATTCCTTCCCCTGAACAGGGCGCATCAACAAGAACCCGATCAAAATAGCCGGGCAACACCGCCGCCAATTCTTGGGGTTGATTATTGGTCACCACAATAT
>JAAZDX010000090.1 GCA_012512605.1 Bacillota bacterium | reverse complement strand
GCTGATCGTTGATGTATCTAAAGTTTGTAGGAGTAACCCGCCGGAGACTTTTTTCAGGTCGACGGTCTCCCGTTTTTCCGGTAATGGGATCTCCAAGAGGCGGAGATTTTTCTTCCGGGTTAGGATCGCCAGAGCTTCGGCACTGTAGGCCGGAGCGACAATGACTTCGAGAAAGATTTCGCTGAGTTTCTCCGCAGTACGGGCGTCTAGAGGGCGGTTTACGGCCACGATGCCGCCGAAGATGGAGACCGGATCGCTTTCAAAGGCGCGGTTATAGGCGGTA
The DNA here is from genome assembly GCA_012512605.1 of Bacillota bacterium. GTDB lineage: Bacteria > Bacillota > UBA4882 > UBA10575 > UBA10575 > Capillibacterium. The sequence goes on along the minus strand of JAAZDX010000090.1, from coordinate 1,283 downwards.
AACAGGTCATCGCCGACCGCGACCCCACATGGATTGGTGTGTTTGACGGCGACGGCAGCCGGTTCGTCGAATTCGAGAACCAACTCCCAGGCGGCATTGAGATCATTCAAATTATTAAAGGATAGGGCTTTGCCGTGTAACTGTTTACCAGCGGCGACGCTCCCCGGTGCCGGAAGCGGTTCCCGGTAAAAGGCCGCCTGTTGTTGGGGGTTTTCCCCGTAACGTAATTCTTCGACCTTTTCGTAGGGGAGGACCAAAGCCTCCGGAAACAAGGGTGTTTTTTTCGTCTGCGCCGCCAGCCACTGGGCGATTAACGCGTCATAGTGGGCGGTATGGTTAAAGGCCTCGACAGCCAAGGAGAACCGGGTCTCGGCACTGACCGCACCGCTGTCCGCCAGTTCTTGCAGGAGCGCGGGATAGCGGTTCGGGTTAACGACCACGGCAACATGGTGGTGGTTTTTAGCGGCGGCGCGAACCATTGTTGGTCCACCAATATCAATGTTTTCGATCGCTTCTTCGAGCGTTACCCCGGCTTTGGCGACCGTGGCGGCAAAAGGATAAAGGTTGACGGCGACCACCTCAAACGGGAGAATGCCGTGCTCCTCCATCTGGCGGCGGTGCTCTTCCAGCTCGCGCCGGGCGAGTAGACCCCCGTGGATCTTCGGATGTAACGTTTTAACCCGACCGTCGAGAATCTCGGGGAAACCGGTCAGGTCGGCCACACCCTGCACAGGAAGCCCCGCTTCTGCCAAGGCCCGCTGGGTACCGCCGGTGGAGATGAGGGTAAACCCTTGTTCTACTAAACCACGGGCAAACTCAACAAGGCCCGTTTTATCCGAAACGCTAAGTAAAGCCAGTTTTTTACTCATCGATGAAACACCTTCTTCCTATGATTTTAATTTTTCCCCGCACCCACAGATCGATCGCCTGCGGATAAAGGCGGTGCTCAAGGATGTGGATCCTTTCTTGCAGACTTTCGACGGTATCATCCGACCGGACGGGGAGGGCTTCCTGTAAGATGATCGGCCCCGTATCCATTCCTTCATCAACAAAATGGACGGTGCAGCCGGTAACTTTAACTCCATAGGCTAAGGCGTCGGCGACGCCGCGTATTCCCGGAAAAGCGGGCAAAAGAGCAGGGTGAATATTCATGATCCGGTTACGGAAAGCAGCGACAAACTCTGGAGTAACCAAACGCATAAAGCCTGCCATCACCACCAGGTCAATGGCTTCTGCTTTTAAGAGCGTAATCAGGGCGCGGGCATAGGCTTCCCGGGAAGGAT
>JAAZDX010000089.1 GCA_012512605.1 Bacillota bacterium | reverse complement strand
GTCTCTGCCCTGGAGGGGGTGTTGGTTCCCCTGTTGGAGCCGTTGTTGAACCCGGTCTGGGTCCTGGTTTTTACCGGTGAAAAACCGGTAGTCTGGGCGCTGGTTGGCGGGGCAATTGTCCTGTGCGCCGTAACCTTCCGCAGTCTGTTTTTAACGGCTCGTGATGCCAATACGAAAGTTAGGTAGTTGCCCATGCTGGCTACCGCCAACTCACTTCCGCCAGTATATAGATTCTGACTAAAAGCAAGGAGGATCCTTATGGTTAAGGAATTGATCAGAAAGAACCGGAGTTACCGCCGTTTTTACGAAAATGAACCGCTGACTAGAGAAACACTGGTCGAATTGGTGGAACTGGCGCGGTGTGTGCCGTCGGCGGCCAACCGTCAACCCTTAAAATATCTGTTATCATCGACGCCTGAACGGAATCGTCAGATCTTTCCCCATCTGCGCTGGGCAGGGTATCTGACCGACTGGGAGGGTCCGGCCCCCGGCGAGCGCCCGGCGGGCTACATTTTGATTTTGGGTGATACCACCATAAGCAAGAATTTCGACTGCGACCTTGGTATTGCCGCCCAAAGCATGCTTTTGGGGGCGGTCGAGGCTGGTCTGGGCGGCTGTATGATTGGTGCGATTGACCGGGAAGGTTTACGGCAAGCGCTCCACATTCCCGCCCATTTCCAGATCTTACTGGTGCTGGCGTTGGGACGGCCGAAAGAAGAGGTTGTCCTTGAGCTGGTGGACGAAACCGGCGATATCCGCTACTGGCGGGATGAAAAAGCCGTGCATCATGTACCAAAACGGCCTTTGGCGGAGTTGATTGTAGACTAAGCTATCATGGCTGCCACAACCCGTTCTGGTGGCAATTTAAGCAGCGGCTAACGTAAAACCCGGAAAAAGGAAAACCCTGGTCCTCGTCGAATGTAACAGAAGGTTTTGATCGAGACAGATGATGAAAGTGGAGGATGATTAGGCGATGTCCCTTTCCTATGAGGAGTTTAAAAAAGAAGCTTCCCGACTTTGTGGGACCGATCTTTTTTTATATAAAAGTCAGCAGATGGACCGGAGAATTCATTCGCTCATGAGTTTTTGGGGGGTCACCAGTTACGATGAATACCTTGAGGTCTTAAAGACCAATCCCGAACGTTTTCAAGAGTTTGTGAAGCGTCTAACCATTAACGTTTCGGAGTTCTTCCGTAATCCGGACCGTTTTATCGAGGTATGGGAGCGGTTTTTACCCGAAATATTACAGAAACCAGGTGCTATTCGGATCTGGTCGGCGGGGTGTTCCAATGGCGCGGAACCATACTCGGTCGCCATTATCTTACAGGAGTTGAACGCCTTGCACCGGGCGACGATCCTGGCCACCGATATCGATCAAGTGGTTTTGGACAAAGCCCTGAAAGGAGCCTACGTCTTTAATGAAGTGAAAAGTCTGCCTGCTGATTTAAGGGCCAAGTATTTTCGGCAGGAGGGTGAGGTATTCTATTTTGATGATGATTTAAAAAAACGGGTCCAATTCAAGAAACACAATTTATTACTGGAACCTTACCCGGAAAACGTGGACTTGATTGTCTGCCGTAATGTGGTGATTTATTTCACGGAAGAGGCCAAGAAAAAAATCTACCTCGGTTTCAACCAGGCTTTACGGGTCGGCGGCTATTTTATGACGGGCGGAACCGAACCAATCCTCTATTACCGGTATTATGGTTTTCAGAATATTGCCCCTTCATTCTATAAAAAAATCGGCCCCCCCAAGCCGGAAGCGGAGGCCGGACAATGGAGTCTGCCATGATTAAAGGAATCGGAACCGACATTGTTGAGATCACCAGGATCGCCAGCTTGATTGTGAAAAGGGGAGAGACCTTTTTACAGCGGGTGTTTACCCCGAAAGAGTTAGAACATTGTGGCCGGGCCGCCCACCGTTTAGCAGGACGGTTTGCGGCCAAAGAGGCCTTTTTTAAAGCATTGGGCACCGGCTTTCGCGGCTTTAAATGGCAGGAAGTCGAGGTGCACAACGACGACCTGGGTGCCCCATATTTCTCCTTATCCCCGCGTCTCAAGAACTTCCTACAGGAGCAGGGGGTGGACGAAACCCATTTGTCGATCGCCCATAGTAAAGAATATGCGGTCGCGCAGGTCATTATGGAGCGGATTAAAACATGAAAGTGGCAATTGCACAGGAAATGCGGGAGATTGACCGGATAGCCATGGCGGAATACGCTTACCCGGGGCTGCTTTTAATGGAACATGCGGCCCTTGCCCTCTTTCGGGCGATCAAAGCCCGTTTTCCCTTGGGCAAGGTGGGCATCCTCTGTGGCAAGGGCAACAATGCTGGGGATGGCTGGGCTTTAGCCCGTCTCTTGACCCTGGCCGGTGCCGAAGTATTGGTTTTTGCCCCGGAGGAAGAAGGGAAGCTGCCTCCTGATGCGGCGACCAATCGGGAGGTCGCGCGGCGCTTAGGGATTAAGGAAGCGCCCTGGTCCGTTTTTCTCGAGAACCCCGCTTTGCGCTCTTCCTTTTCGGTCATGGTCGATGCGCTTTTGGGGACCGGTTTTAAGGGAGAAGTTACGGCGGAAATGGCCGCCGTTATTAATACGCTGAATAGTACGGATCAACCGGTGGTGGCCGTGGACCTTCCTTCCGGCGTGGAAGCCGATAGCGGGCGGGTGCCCGGCCCCGCCGTGCGGGCGACGCTCACCGTCACCTTCGGCCTGCCCAAAGTCGGCCTTCTGGTCTATCCGGGACGGGAGTATGCCGGGGAGATCATTGTGGATCAGATCGGCCTGCCCCCGCCATTGCTGACCGACCGCGCCACCGCCTACTATACTTTGGACCAGAGTGAGCTTGCTGCCCTCCTCCCGCAAAGAAGGTCGCAGGCCCACAAAGGAACCCAAGGCCATCTTTTAGTGGGGGGTGGGGCCGCGGGCATGACTGGGGCACCGGTCTTGGCCGGTCTGGCGGGCTTGCGGAGTGGTGCCGGCCTGGTGACGCTGGGAGTACGGGATGGTTTAAACCTCCCTGAAAAACCGATGGAACTAATGGTTAAACCCTGGTCGCGGTTGCAGTGGGAGGATTATGACGCCATTGTGGTCGGACCGGGGCTTTCTACCGAACCGGACGGGCAGGAGATCTTGGCGACGGTTCTCAGTCTGGCCCAGCCCGGCCGCGTGCTTGATGCCGACGCCCTCAATCTCTTGGCCCCAATCCCCCAGTGGTGGGCGAAGGTGAAAGGGTCTTTAATTTTGACGCCACATCCGGGGGAGATGGCCCGCCTTTGCGGGCTGTCCACCGGGGCCGTACAGGCCAACCGGCTGGGGCTGGTCAAAGAAAAGGCGGAACAATGGGGGGTTACGCTTGTGCTGAAGGGTGCAGCGACCCTGGTGGGCAGTGGAAAAGAGCCCATCTATATCAACACCACCGGGAATCCGGCGCTGGCTACTGGGGGCACCGGTGACGTTTTAGCAGGGATGATCGGCGGCCTTTTGGCCCAGGGTTTAGCGCCGGCGACGGCTGCCGTCGTGGGGGTCTATCTTCATGGGCAAGCCGGAGACTTGGCGGCTACGGAGATTGGCCCGGCCGGGATCCTGGCGGGGGAACTGCTGCCGCGGATTCCACGGGTGATGGGAATGGGGGCAGACCAATGTTGACTGGTGAAGGAGCAATCATCCGCCCGACCTGGGTGGAGATCGACCAGGCGGCGATCCGCGCCAATCTACGGGGGATCAAAGCGCTGGTTGGACCAGAGTGCCAGGTGATGGCGGTGGTTAAAGCCGAAGCTTACGGCCACGGGGCATCGCAAGTGGCCAAACTAGCCCGGGCCGAGGGGATTGATTGGTTTGGGGTGGCGATGCCGGAGGAAGGGATTGCCCTGCGGGAAGCGGGAGTGGATGGTAACATTCTTGTGTTTGCTCCCTTCTTACCGGAACAGGCGGCAACTTACTGTAACTACGATTTGGTGGCAACCATTACCACCTGGGAGAGTGCGACCGCCCTCTCCCAGGAAGCCCTCCGCCGCCGCCAAAAGGCACGGGTCCATATTAAGGTTGATACCGGGATGGGGCGGATCGGCTTTTTCGCGGCCGAGGGCGGCGCGGCGATCGATCGAATTCTCTCCTTGCCGGGACTCATCGTAGAAGGGTTATATAC
>JAAZDX010000088.1 GCA_012512605.1 Bacillota bacterium | reverse complement strand
GCCCAGAACGGGGCGGCTTATGGGGTGAAAGCGGAAGGGCTCCATTTTGACCAGCAAAGGGTTAATGCCCGCAAAAACAAGGTGATTCGCATTTTAAACGCCGGCGTCAAAACGAAGCTCCAAAAGGCCAATGTCCAAGTGATCACCGCAAAGGGTGAGATTCAAGGGAAAGATGAGACCGGATTTCAGATCAAGGCTGGTCCGGATTACTATACGTGAAAATACCTCCTGCTCGCCACCGGGGCGGTACCAATAATTCCGCCGATCCCCGGGCTGACGGCCGGGCTTGCGGCCGGGACGGTGAAGACGAACGCCGAAATTTTTGGTCTAAACCATATTCCGGCTTCGTTCGTGGTGATCGGCGGTGGTGTGATCGGTTTAGAAATGGCGGCTTACTTTAGTGCGGTTGGCAGTAAGGTGACGGTCATCGAGATGCTGGACCGGATTGGCGGGGATATTGACCGGGAGATCGCCGCGCTTCTTTACGATAACTACCGTAAAAAAGGGATCGACTTTAAATTAAACACCCGGGTGACCGCGGTGGATGGGCCGCGGGTGCGGTTTACGTCTCCGGAGGGAGACGGTGTTGTCGAGGCGGAAACGATCCTTTTAAGTACGGGACGTAAGCCTTTACTCTCCGGTTTCGGACTGGAGACCCTCCAGCCGCAAATGGACCAAGGCCGGTTGGTGGTGGACCGGTCGGGTCGCACTAGTGTCCCGGGGCTTTATGCGGCGGGAGATGTTAACGGCCATTTGATGCTGGCCCATACCGCCTACCGGGAAGCAGAAGTTTGTATCGACCGGATCCTGGGCGGGACGGAGGAAGTCAACTACAAAGCAATTCCAGCTGTAATTTATACCGATCCAGAGGTGGCTTCCGTTGGCGAGACCGCTGAGTCGGCGGCCGAGGAAGGATTGGATGTGCAAACGGTCAATGTGTCCATGCGGTACAGTGGCCGTTATGTTGCCGAACACGAGGGGGGTGATGGAATCTGTAAGTTGGTCGTTGCCCGCGGTGACCGGCGGCTCTTAGGGGTACACCTGATTGCGGAGTATGCTTCGGAGCTAATCTACGGGGCCGGCCTCATGATCGACCGGGCGTTGACCATCGAGGAGATTGGGAAAGTCGTCTTTCCACACCCGACTGTTAGTGAGATTATCAAAGAAGCTGCATTACAATACGGATCGATTTAGGCCTTAAGTGTCGTGGAAGTTTTACATTTAAGGAACGAAGGAAAGTAGGTGTTCGGATGAGATACTTACCATTAGAAGAGATCACGGAAGATATGTGCCTAGCCAGACCGATCTTCAACGGGGATGGTCGAGTCTTACTATCAAACGGTGTTAAGCTTTCTAAAAACTATGTCTCCCGGTTAAAAGAGATGGGCTATCAAAACTTATACGTTTACCGGGTTGGTGAAGAGATAAGCGATTTTTCTACACCCATTAGTGACCAAACCATGCGCGAAGCGATCCATGGGGTTAAGGATGCTTTTGGCAAAGCTGCCCAGCGGCAGCAGTTAAATATTAGAGATGTTAATGAAATCGTCAGCTATATTTTGGATGAAATTTTGACCAACCCAAACGTCCTTTACAACCTGATGGACATAAAAAACCATGATAATTATTATTACCACCATTCGGTAAACGTCTGTATCATTTCCACGCTGATTGCCAAGGAGATGGGCCTGGCCAGGGAGAAAGTGAAAGATTTAACTACTGGCGCGCTTCTCCACGACTTAGGTATGGTCTGTGTTGATCCACGGATCTTGTCACAACCGCGGAAACTCACTGAAGATGAAATGGCGACGGTGCGTGAGCACACTAATTACGGTTTTCAACTCCTTCGTTCGGAGCGGAATTTAAGTATTCTGGTGGCACATACCGCCTATCAGCACCATGAGCGGATGGATGGGAGCGGTTATCCCAAAGGGCTTGTGGGCGAAGATATCCATCTGTTTGGTAGGATTGTCGCGGTTGCCGATTCCTACGAGACGATGACCAGCGGACGCGTCTACCGGAAAGCCATGTGGAGCCACGAAGCAATTCGGCAATTGCGAGAAAGCGCGCCCGAAAAATATGATCCGGACGTGGTAGCGGCCATGGAACGATCGATCGCTTTCTATCCGGTCGGTAGCGTGGTGGTGCTAAATACCCACGAAGAAGCAGTGGTGGTGGATGTGAACGCGAAAAAAATCACCATTCAGTTTTCCAGCGGCCCACGGGTCAATGCGCTGATGGATTTAGAGCCCGATTCGGAGATTAAAATTGAAGAACGCTTATCCTAGTTAATGGCTTTTCTGGTGAAAAGAAAAACCGAGGTTTTAACCCCGGTTTTTGTGTTTTCAGCGGTATTAATGGTATTAATTCTGATCTTTCGGTCCCGGTTCTTTCCCCGCTGCCCTTTCTTTATCCACCAAATCCTGGAGGGTGGTGGAAGAAAGGACTTCATCCATTTTGGCGGAGAGTTCCTGCCAAAAGGGCATCGTTAGACAGTTATCCACCTTGTCGCATTCGAACGTGGTCCCGCCATGGGCGCAATTGGCGAGGGTGAGCGGGCCTTCCAGGGCTTGTAGTACTTCGCCGACGGTAATCTGGTGGGCAGGTCGGGCCAAAATATAGCCGCCGTAGGAGCCGCGGACGGCATTGACTAACCCGGCTTTGCGCAAAAGGGCGAAGACCTGTTCCAAATAGGATTCGGAGATACACTGCCGTTCAGCGATCGCCCGTAGAGGAATGGGTTTGTTTTGGGCGTAAAGCACCAGATCGGCCATTGACCGTAAACCGTATCTTCCTTTTGTTGAAATCAGCAAGGTGTCCGCTCCTTTCTAACCCTAGTAAGTTGGTAGGAATATTGGGTTATTATAAATTTAACATAAAAGAAGGGGATAATCAAGATTTCGGAAGTGAAAAAAGAGAAAGCAGTTTAAGCCTTAATTTCATTTTGTGGACAGCAAGCGACTGGAGGCTACAGTCTAAGAACGCCAAGCGTAAAACAGGAAAGAGGTAGAAAAGAAACAACCCCAATGATATACTATAATTGTATTTGCGCCGATGATTCGTCTGTAGATTTGGATCAGAGCTTTGGTAATAAATAATGATTATACCAATGGAAAGGATGCAACAGGATGACTGAATTTAAAACTGCGCAAGGGAATCCCGAACGGACAAAAGCCGTAATCTTACTGGTGATCACAGCCATCCTTTGGAGTACAAGCGGACTGTTGATCAAAATGATCGACTGGAACCCGCTGGCCATCACTGGAGTGCGTAGCTTTTTTGCAGCAATTATGCTGTGGGGTTACACGAAAAAACCGAAGCTGAACCGTTCCGGGTGGCAATGGGCGGCTGCCTTTGCCTATGCCGGAACCATGATCTGTTTTGTCGTGGCCAATAAGATGACCACCTCGGCCAATGCCATTCTCCTCCAGTATACCGCCCCGATCTATGTGGTGTTCTTCGCCCGCTTGTTTCTTGGGGAGAAGACGAGCCGGATCGATTGGGTGACCATTGTCGTGGTTTTAGCAGGAATGGGCCTATTTTTCAAGGAAGAATTGGCCCCCGGCGCTTTCTGGGGGAATGTGCTTGCTGTGGTCAGTGGCGTTTTTTTTGCCCTGACCGCGGTTCTGCTGCGGAAACAGCGGGACGGTTTCCCGGTTGAATCAGTGTTGCTTGGTAACATCGTAACCGCAGTAGTGACGCTCCCTTTTATTGTCAGAGGCCCCCTTCCGCACTCATCGGTCTGGTTGATCCTCGCCCTCATGGGGTTTTTCCAAATTGGGCTCTCCTATCTTCTTTATACCATCGCTTTGAAAAATGTCTCTGCCCTGGAGGGGGTGTTGGTTCCCCTGTTGGAGCCGTTGTTGAACCCGGTCTGGGTCCTGGTTTTTACCGGTGAAAAACCGGGAATCTGGGCGCTGGTTGGCGGGGCAATTGTCCTGTGCGCCGTGACCTTCCGCAGTCTGTTTTTAACGGCTCGTGATGCCAAAACGAAAGTTAGGTAGTTGCCCACGCTGGCTACCGCCAACTCACTTCCGCCAGTATATAGATTCTGACTAAAAGCAAGGAGGATCCTTATGGTTAAGGAATTGATCAGAAAGAACCGGAGT
>JAAZDX010000087.1 GCA_012512605.1 Bacillota bacterium | reverse complement strand
CCTCCCAGTTGACCCTCTCCCGCCGGATTGCCACCGTTTGGTGCGCCATTTCGCTGGCGGCCGCTGTTGGGATTGGGATTATTGGGCGGCTTATCTACCCGGCGGCTTTCCTCACGCAAAGCGCGGCGGAGAACATCTTCATCCTGATGGCTACCAGTTCTTTTATCCCCTTACTGGCCGGGTTTGTGATGGCCGGGATCCTGGCGGCGACGATCAGCTCTTCCGACTCCTATTTATTGATTGCCGCTTCGGCTTTTTCGAAAAACCTTTACCAAGGGATCATGCGCAAGGAAGCTTCCGACCGTACGGTGTTGATTGTCACCCGAATCACCCTCCTGGTGATTGCGGTTTTCGGGATGCTGATTGCCCTCGACGAAAACAGCGTGATCTTTACCATTGTCTCCTTTGCCTGGGCCGGCTTTGGGGCAACCTTTGGCCCAATTATGCTTTTCTCCCTGTTTTGGAAACGGGTCAACCGGGCGGGAGCGATAGCCGGGATGTTAACCGGCGGCTTGACGGTTTTCATCTGGAAGCTGGCGCTGAAGCCCTTAGGTGGGATCTGGGGGATTTATGAGTTATTACCCGCTTTTCTCCTGTCTTGTGTGGCGATTGTGCTCGTCACCTTATTGACGAAGGAGCCAGGGCCGGAGATCCAGGCGGAGTTTGAAAAAGCACGGCTTTACGTTTCGTAAAAGCCTGTTTGGTAAGGCGGCGGTCCCGTGCGGCCGTGATACCGTTTTGCTCTGTAACGAACAGTTAAAATTTCCGGTTTAAACTTGACTACTTACGGCTGCTTTTATATACTGCTGATGGAGTGAAGGTTTGCGGTCCGGTGATCGCCCGCCTTACGCTTCGACAATGAAATATGGATCCCAATATAATCTAGGCAATATGGGCCTAAAGTTTCTACCGAGCAACCGTAAATTGTTCGACTATTGGGAGTATATGCCCCTTTTTTGCCTGCTTTTCCCTCATGCTTTGGGGCGAAAGGCGGTGCAAGTTCGGGGTGTGTTCTCTTCTTGAATTTACGGCGATTGGTGAAAACCAAGTGCCTTTTTTAATTAGCTCGTTCGTTGGTGAAACTAAGCTAAGGAGTTTCTCCCCCTGCTTTCTAGAGCGGGTTGCTCTTCAGATATTAATAAAAAAACGGAGGGATTTTTGAAAATGGACAAGTTCTTTAAGTTAAAAGAGAACGGAACCAACGTCTCGACTGAGATTGTTGCCGGTTTCACAACCTTCTTTGCCATGTCCTATATTATTTTTGTGAACCCTGCAATGCTCAGTCTCACTGGGATTCCCTGGGGTGCTGTCTTTTTAGCCACCATTATTGCTTCGGTGATCGGAACATTAGTGATGGGCTTGTTCGCCAATGTGCCCTACGCGCAAGCACCCGGGATGGGTTTGAACGCCTTTTTTACTTACACCGTTGTCTTTGCTATGGGTTTTAGCTGGCAGCAAGCCTTAGCAATGGTCTTTATCTGTGGAGTTATTAATATTTTGATTACCGTCACTCGGCTGCGGAAAGCAATCATCAAATCGATTCCAGTGAGTCTTCAAAACGCCATCGGTGGCGGGATCGGGATCTTCATTGCCTACATTGGAGTGAAGAGCGCCGGTCTGATCAATTTTACCTCCGACCCTGGTACGTATGCCCTCTTAGATAGCGGTACGGTAATTGCTGATGCCAGCGCGGTCCCGGCTCTAGTGGCTTTAAATAGTCCCACTGTTTTGCTGGCCATCATCGGTCTAGTCTTAACTATTGTCCTTATGATGCTGAATGTAAAGGGCGCGATTTTGCTAGGGATCATCGGAACCACCCTGATCGGGATCCCCATGGGCGTTGTTGATCTTTCCGGACTCGGGGCGACCACCGGTGTGGGCGAGGCTTTTCGGGAATTAGGGACCGTTTTTGGTGCGGCTTTTGGCCGTCAAGGGATGCTTTCCTTATTTAACGATCCAGCGAAAATCCCCCTTGTTCTGATGACGATCTTTGCCTTTAGCTTATCCGATACCTTTGACACGATTGGGACCTTCATTGGGACCGGACGTCGCAGCGGGATCTTCAGTGCTGATGATGAAAAGATGATGCACTCCAGTTCTGGTTTTAAATCCAAGATGGACCGGGCTTTGTTTGCCGATGCGATTGCCACCTCGATTGGTGCGATCTTTGGGACCTCGAACACCACCACTTATGTGGAGAGCGCAGCCGGGATCGGCGCAGGCGGGCGCACCGGGTTAACCAGTGTTGTTACTGCGCTCCTCTTCATTGCTAGCATTTTCTTGGCACCGGTAGCAGGTCTTGTCCCGGCAGCGGCAACGGCACCCGCGTTGATTGTGGTCGGTATTCTGATGCTCTCCTCCTTTAAGGAGATTAAATGGGGCGAGTTGGAAGAGGCGATTCCCGCTTTCTTTGCCGGTATTTTTATGGCCTTCTGCTACAGCATCTCTTACGGGATCGCCACCGGCTTCATCTTCTACCTTTTGGTCAAGGTTTGCAAACGCGAGTTTGACGATGTACATCCGATCCTACTGGTCTCTACCATCCTTTTCATTCTGAACTTCATCATCCTGGCGAGACTCTGACGCCTTAATCTGAACACGCGGTCGATGCGCAAAAACCCTGGAACCCGAATTGTTCCAGGGTTTTTTGGCCCTTGACAGCTCATACCATTTACACACAACGACCAAGGGGTGGGGCTTTATTTGCTTTGTAAGCCTTGGGCAGGCTTAGCCAGGTCGGGCGGTAAAAAGATGTGCAGTGCGGGGCAGGTCGGGCGGTAAAACAATGTGTGGTGCGGGGCAGGTTGGAGCTAAGCGCGGATTGGTTCCGCCGCTGTAAGACAGTAACGGGATAAACAGGACTCTTTTTACCCATACTGCTAAGAGACCTTTACTTTAGAATTGACCGGAGGGAAAAAAGTGAAGATTCTTTTGGTTTATCCCCAATTCCCCGCCACCTTTTGGAGTTTTAAACATGCGCTTCGGTTTATCAACAAGAAGGCGGCCCATCCGCCTTTAGGGCTCCTCACCGTGGCTGGTTTATTGCCGCAAGACTGGGAGCTTAAATTGGTGGATGAGAATGTGACCGCACTGAATGACGAAGATTTAGCCTGGGCTGATTATGTCTTCATCAGTGCCATGGCGGTGCAGCAAGAAAGTGTACGGCGGATCATCGCTCGGTGTCAACGGTTGGCAAAAAAGACGGTGGCCGGCGGGCCCCTCTTTACAGTGAGTGGGGAGGAATATCCCGAGATCGACCACTTGGTTTTGGGGGAAGCCGAGGTTACGCTTCCTCGTTTCCTCGCTGACCTGGCGGCGGGAAAACCACAGCATCTGTACGAGGCCAACCCGGAAGAGTGGGCGGATTTAAAGACAACTCCGCTCCCCCGTTGGGACCTGTTGGACATGGGAAAATATAACGCGATGAGCCTGCAGTATTCCCGCGGTTGCCCGTTTAGCTGTGATTTCTGCGATATTTCCCTGCTTTACGGCGAAAGACCGCGGACAAAGGGGAAAGAACAGGTCTTGGCAGAGATGGAAAACCTATACCAACACGGCTGGCGGGGCGGCGTATTTATGGTTGACGATAATTTCATCGGTAACAAAAAGACCTTAAAGGAAGAGATCCTGCCGGCGATGGCCCAGTGGCTTAAGGAGCGGGGATACCCCTTTACCTTTAACACGCAGGCTTCGATTAACATGGCGGACGACGATGAATTGCTGAAAGCCATGGTTGAGGTGGGGTTTGAATCGGTCTTTATTGGGATCGAGACCCCGCATGAAGGCAGCCTTACTGGTTGTAATAAACACCAGAATAAAAACCGGGATCTCTTGGCCGCCGTGAAGAAAATCCAAGGTTATGGGCTACAAGTCCAAGGCGGATTTATCCTCGGCTTTGACGAGGACCCGCCGACCATTTTCGCCCGGCAAATCGACTTTATTCAAGAGAGTGGGATTGTCACCGCCATGGTCGGGCTCTTGAATGTGCTGAAAGGGACTAAACTGTACCGACGAATGGCGGAGGAAGGACGGATTCTGAGCGAAAGCGCGGGTAACAACACTGACCAGCAGCTTAACTTTGAGCCCAAAATGCCGCGGAAGAAACTGCTTGCTGGTTATCGACGGGTGATATCCACCCTTTATACGCCGAAGTTTTTTTACCAGCGGGTAATTGCTTTTCTGAAGGCGTATAACCCGCCCCGCGGCCGTAAAATCCACATCCGCCTTTACCATCTAGGCGCCTTTATGAAAGCCCTTTTCTGGTTGGGGATCCGGGATCAAGAACGTTGGTATTTCTGGCGCTTACTCGGTTGGTCACTGCTGAAAAAACCGCGGGTCTTCCCTGTGGCAGTGGCCTGTACGATCTATGGTTACCATTTTCGCCGTTTCTTCTTGGAAGAAGCGGAACCGGTGCCGGTCCCGATGGCGACACCCGACACTGCGCCGGTGTAAACATCACTTTGCTTACCCGGTTTTAACTGGAGGGTCATCGCCTAAAGGATGCTCGCTCCAGCCGCCATTGTAAACATCACGTTGCTTACTCCACTTTAAATTTGGAGGAGCGACGACAGCAGGAAGAGCAGAGTAAGGGTTCGCCACGGGCGAACCTTTATCGATCTCCCGTTCATTTAAGGAGTGGGGATAAAGTATTTGCTCACGTTGGCAATGGGGGCACGCGAAATGATCAAAAAAGACGAAGCTGGCTGCGGCACTTTGGGATGGGTGAATTCATAAGTAAGGAGCGGGATCTTAAATTATTTTCTTAAGTAGGGCGCAGAAGGACAGTTTACTGGAAAGGATTTAATGTAAAGAACGCGAATAACAATTGGGTTGGCTGCATAAAGGAGAAAAACTAGGGTTAACGCGGGGGGGAGTAGGATGAAAAGGTGTTCCTGGTGTGGGCAGGATGAACTTTACCGCCGCTATCACGATGAGGAATGGGGGGTTCCGGTTTACGACGACCGGAAGCACTATGAGTTTATGGTCCTCGAAGCGGCCCAGGCGGGTTTGAGTTGGTTGACCATCTTGCGCAAAAGGGAAGCCTACCGGGCGGCTTACGCTGGTTTTGACCCCCAAGTGGTAGCCCATTTTAGCGAAGCGAAGATTAAAGAATTGCTGCAAAATCCGGGTATTGTGCGTAACGAGAGAAAGATCAGGTCCTCGATCAATAATGCCCAGCGTTTTCTGGAGATCCAGGAAACCTTCGGTAGCTTTAGCACATACCTTTGGGAGTTTGTTGGTCACCGTCCGGTAGTAAACGCCTGGCGCAAAGAACGGGAGATTCCCGCCCAAACCGACCTTTCCGTAGCGATCAGTAAAGATCTGAAGCAGCGCGGTTTTCAATTTCTTGGCCCGATTATTATCTATTCTCATTTGCAAGCAACCGGGCTGGTTAATGACCATATTGTCGATTGCTTTCGCTACCGGGAAATTATTTACGGCGGATTCCTTTTGGGTGAGAGGAACGATTAGCCACTGGGGAGCGGCTTTTTCTGTGGTTTATTAGTGGTTTTATTAATTGCTCTATTAATCTTTATTAAGGCAGGGATTAGCATTGCGTGCAGAAATCATCTCGGTCGGAACGGAATTATTATTGGGCGAAATTGTCGATACGAATGCGGCCTTTCTCTCGGAAGAGTTGGCTGCGCTCGGGATTGAACTGTACCACCGAACAACGGTGGGGGATAATGCCCAGCGGCTGAAGCAAGCAATAACAGAGGCGCTGGCCCGGGTGGATCTGGTGCTCACCAGCGGTGGTTTGGGGCCGACCGCTGACGACTTAACCAAAGAGACGGTCGCCGAGGTGCTGGGTCTATCTTTGGTTTTAGACCGTCCTTCTTTAGAAGCGATCGAAAGCTACTTTGCGAAGACGGGGCGGCCCATGACGGAGAACAATTATAAGCAGGCCTTAATCCCCGAGGGCGGGGCGGCGCTGCCGAACCGGAAAGGGACCGCCCCTGGGGTGTCCGTCCGGAAAGGGGGAAAATGGGTGGTCTGTTTACCTGGCCCGCCCCAGGAATTGATCCCGATGTTTCGGGAATATGTCCGCCCGCAACTAGAGGCGGAAAGCCGGGGGGTGATCCGTTCGCGGGTGCTGCGCCTTTACGGGATGGGCGAGAGTACACTGGTGCAGGAGATCGCCGATCTATTGTCTAAGCAGACGAACCCCGCCCTTGCTCCCCTGGCTTCCGAGGGAGAAGTCCGGCTGCGGATCACCGCCTCCGCCGAGACCGTTGCGGAAGCGGAAGCGGCCATTATCGGTCTGGAACGTAAGCTCCGGGCCCGACTCGGCCATACGATCTACGGGGTGGATGATGAGACCCTGGAAGCAGTCGTCGTTGGCTTCCTCAAGCAGCGCGGCGAGACCCTGGCGGTGGCTGAATCTTGCACCGGAGGGTTACTTGCCAACCGGATTACGGATGTGCCGGGGGCTTCCGCCGTTTTTGACCGGGGGGTAGTGGCCTATAGCAACCGGTCCAAAGAAGAACTGCTGGGGATACCGGCAGCGGTGATCGAACGGGCGGGTGCGGTCAGCCCGGAAGTGGCCACCTTAATGGCCCAGGGCGTCCGGGACCGTACGGGGAGCGATTGGGGGATCGGGATCACCGGGATTGCGGGGCCCGGTGGTGGGACGGCCGAAAAACCGGTGGGATTGGTCTATTTTGCACTGGTCGGACCTGGAGTCTCCCTGGTTCGGGAGGCCCGCTTTACCGGTGACCGTCAACAGATTAAGCGTCGTACAACCCAAGCGGTTTTGGATCTTTTCCGCCGTACTCTCCTTCCAGTAAACCCCGAGTCTTAACGGAAAAATGCTGTCAAAAACCAATACTTAGTGTTATTATATAGAGAGAATTGTTTTGAGCAGTTCTCTGGATCTGGATCACTAATGTATGCTTTCGGTTAATCCAAAGCAAACGCCAGGATATATAATGCCAGGGAGGAAAGAGCATGAAAACAGTGGGCGTTCAAGTACGCGGGATCCGGGCGCCGATTCTGAAGGCGGGCGACGATCTGGTCCAATTTGTCATTGATGCGCTATGGCAAGCCATGGAGGCGGAAGGAT
>JAAZDX010000007.1 GCA_012512605.1 Bacillota bacterium | reverse complement strand
TGTAAATTCTTTCTTTTTACTCCCATTTTTCCTCCCATTCTCCTTAGGTCTATTATCCCCTCCTGTTCAAAAGTTATCGGGTTTACCACATGGTTTTAGGAAGGATTCCCTTCTGTTTCGGCCTGCGCCATATGGTCTTCCAGTTTGGCTAGAAAATGATTGAGGCTGCCCCCAGCGGGAATAAAGATTAATTCCATCTTAAAGTTGGGGCGGTAAGCGGAGATTTCAGCCAGTAAAACGCGGCGGTCAAAGGAGTAAATCTTACTGGCCAGTTGGATCGATTTCAGGAGATTTTGGATCATGACCGGTGGCGTCAACCACCATCTAGTTGTTAGTTCTTCATGGAGAGAATGCCAGAAAGTGTGGATCAAAATGTTGGTCAATTCACTGAGAAAAGATTCGTCCACCTTGTTCTGGAAATGCTTGTGGATCGTACGGTTTCTTTTCATTTCCATACTGACCAGTTCCATCGCCGTTTCCCGGGAAAAGCAAAGATATAATTCGCCTTTCAGATCACCGGTGACCCGGGAGTGAAACCCAATCTCTGCGGTTGGTGTATGTTCTAAGTTTTGGATCAACCACGAAAAGGGAAGAAAGAAAAAACCGGTCAGCTCCGTTTCAACCGGGTACGGAAAGAAAGAAGAAAGCTTATGCTTCAGAGACTGGACGCCTGATTGGTAAAGTTTTTCTAATTTGTTGACGCCTTGTTCGTTGTTGAGAAGTGGAGAATAAAAAAGACCTTTCCGCATTATGATTGCCATAAAAAATCACCTCGTTCAGATCTAGGTCAAAGATCTATTCGTGTCCACGGAGACTTTTCCTTTCCATAAGATGGAATGATTCTCCCGATAAGTTACGTTTTTTGGGAAGTCGCCCGCACGACTACCAAGACGCAAAGGAAAGGGAAACCGGAGGTGCCGGGGGACGGGAGGCAACAGATAATCACGGAAAAGCACTGAACTTCTCGAATTTCCACTCTCTTGCTCATGGTGTTCTTGATACGGCACGGTTGCGGACAAAATAAAACCTGCCGGTTTTTCAGACCGGCAGGTTATCCATTTACATTGCTTCTTCCCGTAACACGCGCCGCAGGACTTTACCGACGGCGTTGCGGGGTAGCGCATCGATGATTTCGATTTTCGGCACTTTAAACTTGGACAGATTGTCAAGGCAGTATTGCCTTAGCTCTTTCTCCGTGGTTTCAGCCCCGTCTTTCAAAACCACAAAGGCCTTTGGCACTTCGCCGCGGAGGGGATGGGGGATCCCGGTGACCGCCACTTCCTTCACGGCTGGATGGGTGTATATAAAGTCTTCAAGTTCCCGGGGGTAGATTTTCTCGCCACCCATGATAATCATGTCTTTTAAACGGTCGGCAATGAAGATATAGCCGTCGTCATCCATATAGACCAGGTCGCCGGTGTGTAACCAGCCGTCGTCCGTGAAAACCAACGCGGTTTCGGCCGGGTTGTTCCAGTAACCCTGCATGACTTGGGGGCCCTTGACAAGTAGTTCGCCGATTTCACCGCTGGCCGTGATCTTGGCTCCCGTTTGCGGATCGACAATTTTCACCTGCGTGTCGGCGATGGGAACCCCAATGCTTCCCGGTTTAACCGTCCCGTAAATCGGGGTCACGGTGACGATGGGAGAGCACTCGGAGAGCCCGTAACCTTCAACCAGTTTGCCGCCAGTTACTTGTTGGAACTTTTCTTGGACCGCCGGAGGCAACGGGGAGGAGCCACTGACGCATGCCCGGATTGAACTGAGGTCATAACCTTGACTGTCGCGCATCGCGATGGCCGCATACATGGCAGGAACACCCATAAAAAGGTTGGGTTTATATTTATTAATGGATTGCATAATTTCGTTAATATCAAACCGCGAATGCAGGATAATGGAAGAACCGGTCAGAATCGGGCTGTTGATCGTCGTCGTTAATCCATAGATATGGAAGAAAGGGATCACTCCTAAAAAGCGCCCATCGCCATCGGTGTACACATTTTTAAACCATTCCCGGAACTGGACGGCATTGGCCAGTAAGTTGGCGTGAGTAAGAACCGCGCCCTTGGACCGTCCGGTTGTCCCCCCGGTGTATTGGAGATTAGCGATGGCGTTGCCGTCAATTTCGACTTGCGGATCGACGTTTGCGGCGCTTGCCAGCAGTTCTTCCAGGGCAAGGACACCAGGGGCTGGCGGATTGCTGGCCGGATCTAGTTGTCCGGTCAAAGCGGTGGAAATGATCTGTAAATCAGTTGTTTTTACTTGCTTAAAGGCTGCAACTGCTT
Organism: Bacillota bacterium; assembly: GCA_012512605.1. GTDB lineage: Bacteria > Bacillota > UBA4882 > UBA10575 > UBA10575 > Capillibacterium. Next base: position 1,152 of record JAAZDX010000007.1, on the reverse strand, counting down.
CCACCGGAGCGATGGCCACCTTCAACTGGGCGTCTTTAATGATGAACGCCAGATCTTCACCGGTTAACAGCGGGTTGATCGGCACCGCGATCATGCCCGCACGTAAAATCCCATAGTAGGCGATGAGAAACTGGGGACTATTTGGCAGGTAGATCCCGACCGTGTCGCCAGGGGTGAGGCCTAAGTCAAGTAATACATGGGCCATCTTTGAAGCCAGTTCATTAAACTCCCGGTAGGTCCATTGCTGGTCCAGGAAGATAAAGGCGGTGTGGTCCGGGTATTTGCGGCTGGTTTCGTGGAGTACTTGTCCCAAAGTAAGCTGTGGGTATTCTAAGTGCGCCGCCACTCCAGGTTCGTACTGTTTAAGCCATTTAGGGGTAACGTTTTTCATGGTAGATCTCCTTTCTGCCTGGCGGATGGGGTCTCTTCTGATCGGTAAACACCCGAACTAATCCAGGCTAAAGATTTTTAAAAGGGAATTCCAAGTTACGGTTAATGTCCTGTTTAACATTTTGTGGTCAATCGATATGGTCCTAAACAGAAATTAAATTAGGACCTACTAATTATACCAACTAATAATCAATTTCGCAATAGTTAGTTTTACTTCTTGTTTACCTTAATTACCAAAAATAGACGGGAATTGGGTTCGGGGCTAGTTGCCAAAAAAAATTACAGGATCGATGTTTAATATTCTCCGGATTGGTAAATACTGATTACAAAGACAGATTCCGGAGGGGTTAAAATGTTCCATCGTTTCTTAAGGAAAATGCTTTTTTCCCTTTGTTTTTTATTCCTCTTTACCATGCGTTATGTCGATCTGACCTTCAGTGTTGCCCTGAACGATCTGCCGCTCCTGATCGGCTGGGAAGGAGTGGGGGTTCCCCTGGTTGAGATTGAGATCGAAGGCTGGAAGAAGCTGAATTCCGAATATATGGAAACGACGGATCTGGCGAAAATTGTGGCTAATCTTGAGAAACGGTTGAAATTAAAGACGCTCGCGCCGCCTTTACAGGGCGATGAACTAGATTTCAGCTATATAACTTTGGAGGGGTGTTTGGAAGAACAGGTACAGGTCGTGATCACGTTACAATCGATCCGGAACGACACCGACGGTGCGGAGACTTATTGTGGCGTGATTGCGCTCCCCAACTC
>JAAZDX010000086.1 GCA_012512605.1 Bacillota bacterium | reverse complement strand
TCAGGAGCGGACCGTTTTTGGCGGAGCTGACGGGACTCGAACCCGCGATCTCCAGCGTGACAGGCTGGCATGTTAACCAACTACACTACAGCTCCAAAAAAATGGTGGGCGAAACAGGGCTCGCACCTGTGACCCCTTGCTTGTAAGGCAAGTGCTCTCCCAGCTGAGCTATTCGCCCTTGAGTAACCATATATTATTATAACTTAGAACAACCGTAAAGTAAAGGGTTTTTTTCACGGTTTTTTCATTGCGCCCCTGGCCCTATATGTTATATTGGGATTTCTTGAGGGGGAACAACGTAAAAAGCCGCGTTGCTTTCAGTTTTTGACCCAAGAGAAAAAGCCCTTCTTCCAGGGTGATCACACCTCTTAATAACCAAACAAGAATCTGAAGCCATTTTTTCTGCCTATTCAAGTTGATCCTCCTAGTAAGACAAGTATAAGTATAAACATTATTGCCATAAAAACGGTAAATATGCCTCCATCTCCTCAATTAGGCCATCACCCAAGTCTCTTTCCTCCGGAATACCGTGGTAGTCGGAGCCGCCGGTCACCAACAACCCAAAATCCCGGGCTAATGCCAAGTATTTCGCGGTCACCTCCGGTGAATGTTCCGGATAGTAAACTTCCAGACCAGCTAGGCCGTGGTCGACTAAAGTGGGGATTAAACGGTCATCCCCCAAACGGCCCGGGTGGGCCAAGACCGGCCAGCCCCCGGCGGCCTGGATCAGGTTAAACGCCTCAAGGGTTGATAATTCCCGGTGGGGTAGATAAGCAACGCCTTGTGGCCCCAACCAGTAGTTGAATGCCTTACGGTCCTCATCGGTACCGATCAGTTTTTTAGCCTTCAGCGCGCGGTAGATTTGGAAGCGCCCGACAAAAGCGTTGGGTTTCTCCCCAACGATCTCTTCCCACGCCAGCTCCATTCCGTGCCGGGCCAAAAGGTCCACCATCCCCCGGGCCCTTTCTTGCCGGGAGGCAAGCACCTCTTGCAAACGCTTTCTTAAGGGTGTATGGGTATGATCCACCTGGTAGCCAAGGATATGAAACTCCACCCCTTCCAGTTCGGTCGAGAGCTCCACCCCCGGCACGCAGACCAGACCTTGGTCGCGACCAGCCGCGAGAAAGGCGGGTAGCCCCTCGACCGTATCATGATCGGTCAGGGCGATCCCGGTCAGGCCCTTTGCTTTTGCCCGTTTTACTAACTCTTCAGGGGTAGAGAGCCCATCCGAGTAAATCGTATGGGTATGTAGATCAAACGCCATTCGTCGCTGTCTCCTGCCGCTCTATATTTTTCTTTACCGCACTTCGATCGTGGCCCCAAGCGCCTCGAGGGCCGTGAAAAAGCCGGGATAAGATTTGCTGACATGCTCGGCCCCGTGAATCACCAAACCTTTTTGGGTCCGTAAGGCTAAGACCGCATACGTCATGATCAACCGGTGGTCCTGACAACCATCGAGCTCAATCCCGCCTTCGTAACCCTCAGGCTTTCCCGTAATCACAAACCCGTCGGCGGTTTCGGTGATCACCACTCCCAGTCGGCGTAAGCCCTGGGCTAGATCACCAATCCGGTCCGATTCTTTCCAACGCAGATTCGCCACCTGCGTAAAGGTGGTGGTCCCCTCCGCACAACAAGCCACGGCTGCCATCGACAAGACCGCATCGATGGCCTCTTCGCCGTTGAAATCAACGGCACGAAGGGGGGAGCCCCCCCGGATCGTCACTTCCTGACCTTCCGTTGTGACCGCTACCCCCATTTGCTGGAGATAGGGAATAACCTGTTTCTCTCCTTGCCGGTCAGCGGGGTTGAGCGGGTATATGGTGACCGCCGAAGGAACCAGGGCGGCAGCCGCCATGATTGCAGAAGCTGCCGGATAATCGCCAGGAACACGGTAAACACCCGGGTTGTAGCTTGCGTCGGCGACGGCAAAACGCAGTTGTGCCCAATCCGCCTGCGGGGCGACACCCGCTTCTGCCATCACTTGGAGCGTGGTGGCCAGGGGTGGTCGGGAGACCAGCCCTTCGGTAATCCGAAGGTCAAGCCCGCCCAGGAGCGGCGCGATCATCAGCAAAGCCGTGGCAAACTGGGAACTGATCCGTCCGGAAACGGCTACGGTCCGCCGGGCGAGGGGCCGCCCACCCCGGATGGTGATGGGAAGATGCCCGTCCACATCCAAAACCTCCGCCCCTAATTCGCGTAAGGCTGCAAGCAGGTGGCCTTGGGGTCTCTTCCCCAATGACTCCGGGTAGGACGTGACATATTCGACCTCCGGTAACAACAAGCCAATCGGTAAAAGCAGACGGAGGATCAGTCCCCCGTTTCCCGGATCCAAAACCCCCGGCGGGTGTGGAGAACGCCCGAAACCACGGATCTTTAGCTTTCCTGCGCTGGCCTTTACTTTCGCCCCCAAGCTCTGACAACAGGTGAGCAGGGCGCGGGCATCATCATTAGGGGCCGGGTCATAGATGATTGACTCCCCCTCCGCTAAAGCCGAAACCCAGATGTACCTTGAGGTGTAATTCTTGGATGACGGAATCCGGACTTTTCCCTGGAGACGAGAAGCCGGACCAACATAGATCTTCATCGGCCAGCCCCCCCTCGCACTTGAGTTTGGAACCCATGACTGCGGAGGAGCCGGACCGCTTCGGCTAACGCCCCTTCGTTCTCAAAGGCCAACCGCAGCGTGCCCCCTTCCCCCTCCCGGACACGGAGGATCTCAATGTCTTTGATATTAACCGTTTTGATGATCCCAATCACCTCCGCAATCGCCCCCGGCCGGT
>JAAZDX010000085.1 GCA_012512605.1 Bacillota bacterium | reverse complement strand
GAGTCCCAGTCTCCCATAGCTGTAGACTGTCGCCGGAAACAGTGAAGATAGTTTCCTGGTTCCGGTAAAATCCTTAAAAGAAATGGCGTCGATTTTTGGGAGTTACCCGGAAGAAGAGATCACCTTTTTTCTGATCAACCGGCAGTTATATGCGGTTGGGAAGGGGATCATTTACTATACACGGCTGATTAACGCCCAATTTCCCCGCTATGAACAGGTTATTCCCGAAAGCTTTGACGGCGAAGCCCGTTTTAATCGAACGTTGTTGCTTAGTTCTTTAAGCAGAAGTTTACTTATTGATAAAGCGGTTAAACTTAGCTTTGAACCCGACCGTTTGACCATTTTTGCTCTGGATCCCGAGCTTGGGCAGTTTAACGAGGAAGTGAGCTGTTCCTATGATGGTGAACCTTTTGCGATCGGGTTTAATGCCCAGTATATTATTGATTTTCTGAAAGCGGTCGGTGATCAAGAAGAGATTGTTTTTAACCTTTCTGCGGGGATGAAAGCATCGGTCTTAAGGGTAAAAGAGGTCACGACTTATACTTATGTGTTGATGCCACTGCGGCTCAACTATTAAAACCGGAGGAAAAATGGAAACAATTTTTGTCCAAGAGAAGACAATCCGCTTGGAGAAAGCCTTAAAGCTGGCCGGGGTGGTGATGACCGGCGGGGAAGCGAAACAATTAATCCAAGCGGGAATGGTGAAAGTGAACGACCAGACGGAAAGAAGAAGGGGCCGTCAATTACAAGACCGGGATGTGGTGACGATGCCCGATGGTTTGCAGCTTTTGGTCCGGGTTAAGGGAGAAGAAAGTGCACTTAAAAAAGATTAAGATCAATAATTTCCGCAATTATGATACCGCCGAAGTAGAGTTATCGCCCTGTCTTAATATTTTGTGTGGAAAGAATGGTCAGGGGAAGACTAACTTTTTGGAAGCGGTCGCTTTTTTAACTTGGGGCCGTTCTTTCCGGACCAGACGGGATGAAGATATAATCAAAGAGGATAAAAAAGGTTTTTATCTAAAAGGAGAATTCCAGAGTGATGAAGAAAACCTCATCCTTGAGGTTGGTAACGATTTAAACCGTGTGGTGGTCAAGGTCAACCGCGTGGTGCAGAAGAGCAAAAGGGATCTGTTTGGGCGAGTCCGCACGGTGATTTTCACCCCGGAAGATCTACAAATTATTAAGGGTGGCCCGGAGAAACGCCGGGAATTTCTTGATTTATATCTGGCACAGGCTTATCCAGACTACCGCCAGGTTTATCTCTGTTTTTACCGGGCGTTATACCAGCGAAACGCCTTGTTGAAACGGTTTAAAGAAGGGGTTCGTGACTTTAACCAGTTGGAAATTTGGACCAACCGCATGGTGGAGGAAGGAAGTCGGGTTGTTCTTTATCGCCAGCAAGCGTTGGTCGAGATTGATCCATGGTTAAACCATTATCATCAAGCCATGAGTAATGACCGGGAAACACTGGGTTGTTTCTATAAATTTGGCCGTGCTGTGGTTAATGAACCGGACTTAGATCGGATCAAGGAGCGGTTCCGGCAGATGCTGCGGAACCGTACTGAAGATGAGATCCGGCGCGGATACACACTGGCCGGACCCCACCGTGACGATTTGCAAATCCTGATGAACCGCCGCTACGAACTTCGGGTTTATGGATCGCAAGGCCAACAGCGAACGGCCGCCTTGGCCTTAAAACTGGCGATGGTGGATCTTATTAAAAAAAGACAGGGTACGGCGCCCCTCTTATTGCTGGATGATGTCTTCTCTGAATTTGATAATGAGCGGAAAAGGGAGTTGTTAAAGCTATTAACGGCTGGGACCCAAACGATCCTTAGTACCACAGAGATGAGCACGACGTCTGCATTTTCAGGACCATTAAAGCTATTTACGGTGGAAAGTGGAGTGATTAAAGATTAAGCCGATTACGCCTTTAACCGAGATTGTGCAAGGCTTTTTAAAGGGTTGGTCCCAAAAAGCCCACGTCCAAAAGGGACTGGCTTATTATTACTGGCCGCGAGTGATTGGTGATTCTTTAAAGGATAAAATAGAAGTGAGCCACGTTCGCAACGGGATCCTGTGGGTAAAAACCCCCGATCCGGCTCTTGCCCATAATTTAACCTTTTTTAAAAACGAAATCATCGCTAAATACCGGCGTTTCTTGGGTGGGAACTATATTCGCGGTGTGCGGATTACCGTCGGCGCATTGACCCCCGATTATAACCAGCGGAAAACAGAGAAAACGAGGAAAGAACCAGTTCGGGATCCTGATCTCCCCTTACCTGCAGCGATTGAAGGGATTAAGGATGCCGATTTAAAACAGGCTTTTTGCCGTTTTTACTATGCGCACCAAGCGCGAAAATGAGGGTTGCCACCGAAAAGCCCGGTAAAGGGGGAAGTAGATGTTCTTACATTTGGGTGCAAAGAAGATTATTAATTATCATGAGGTAATCATTGTGGAAAACCTGGAAAAAATGACGACGCCGTTGCTCAAAGAATGGATTGAACAGAAGAAGAAAACAGGTCAGGAAATAGTGGATTTTACGGAGGGAAAGCCAAAATCGGCGATTTATACCGAACAAAAAATTATCCTGTCGCCGATCTCCTCTTACACGCTGAAAAAACGGGCGGAACAAATCCCCAAGTAGGAGTTGCCCACCCCAGTAAGCTGGAGCACAGGAAAGAGGGATAGTCGGGTGGGGAAAGGTCAAAGGCAAGCACGCACACGAGCGACGAGCAACGAGTGACGAGAGTATATTCTTGTTAGGCATCTTAGGAGGTATGTTGGTGAACGGGCAGAAAACGAATGGTTACAACGCAGAACAAATCCAGATTCTAGAAGGACTAGAGGCGGTAAGGAAACGTCCTAGTATGTATATTGGGAGTACTGGCTCGCGGGGCCTTCATCACCTTGTCTATGAAGTTGTGGACAACAGTATCGATGAAGCCATGGCCGGTTATTGCGACCAAATCGATGTTATTTTGCGCCAGGATGGTGCCGTTTCCGTTGCCGATAATGGTACGGGGATTCCCGTGGATATTCACCCGAAAGAAAAAATTTCCGCCCTGGAAGTGGTCATGACCAAGCTTCACGCCGGCGGTAAGTTCGGAGGCCAACATTATCAAGTCTCCGGGGGGCTCCATGGCGTCGGGGTTTCGGTGGTAAATGCCCTTTCAATTTGGTTGGAAGCGGAAGTCCGGCGGGATGGGAAGATTTATTACCAAAGATACGAACGGGGAAAACCCCAAACCGCGGTTGAGATCATCGGGGAATCTTCTACTACCGGAACCAAGGTGACCTTCAAACCTGACCCTGAGATCTTTGATCGTTGTGACTTTGATTTAGATACATTGGTCCATCGTCTCCGGGAATTGGCCTTTCTAACCCGGGGGTTAAGGATCAACATCAAAGACGAGCGGGCGGGGAAAGAACTTTCTTTCTACTACGAAGGGGGAATTGTCTCTTTTGTTAAAGCGTTAAACCGGACAAAGACCCCGATTTTTAACGATGTGATCTACATTCAAAAAGAGGCTGATGGCAGCCAGGTCGAAGTGGCGCTTCAATATAACGACGGCTATGTTGAGAATGTCTACACTTTTGCCAACAACATAAATACCATTGAAGGAGGAACTCATCTTTCCGGTTTCCGCTCCGCCTTGACGCGAACGATCAATGATTATGGGCGGAAGTATAACCTGATCAAAGAAAATGAGAACAATCTGTCCGGAGAGGATGTGCGTGAAGGCTTAACAGCGGTGATCAGTGTTAAACTACGTTTCCCCCAATTTGAAGGACAGACCAAGACGAAACTGGGGAACAG
>JAAZDX010000084.1 GCA_012512605.1 Bacillota bacterium | reverse complement strand
TGTACGGTGAAGAAGTGGACTTTTGTTGGCGGGTGCGGAAAGCCGGTTATGAAGTGCTCTATGTGCCCGTCCCCATCTACCATTACCGACAAGGATCGAAGATCTCCCGGACCGAACGGCTTAAACTCCGCCAACGCAGCGCCAGGTTGCTAAGGGAAAAATGGAAGGAAAAATAACTTCCTCCCCTAAGGAATTGTTTTTATATCCCATTCCCTTCAATCCGCAAAAACAATAAGATAAATAAGCAGAAGAAAGTTGGAAAATAAAGACGATTCCATCGGAGGAGATTAAGCGTGAAAATAACGGTAATCGGTTGCGGTTATGTCGGTCTAGTTACCGCTGCCGGTCTAGCCGAGGCCGGACACCGGGTAACAGGCGTTGACCGCGACCCGCTGAAGATAAATAAACTACGCCGCCAAGAAGTCCCGTTCTACGAGAAAGATTTAGAGCCGCTCTTGCGTCGCCATTTAAAGACCGGACGGCTGGCCTTTACGACAAGTCTAGGTCTGGGAGTAGCCAATTCCCAGATCATTTTTATCGCCGTCGGAACACCTTCGCTAAGCGACGGATCGGTTGACCTTAGCCAAATCGAAGCGGTCGCTGCCGAAATCGGCCCCCAGCTTCACAGTTATACGGTGATCGTTAATAAATCCACCGTCCCGGTGGGGACCAACCGTCGTATCAAAACCATCATTGGTCAGCACATCCGCCGGCCGGTTCCTTTTGACGTAGTCAGTAACCCCGAATTTTTACGGGAAGGAAATGCGGTCTATGATTTTATGAATCCAGACCGGATTGTCATCGGCGCTAATTCCCCGCAAGCCTTCAAACTCATGGAGGAGCTTTATCGGCCTTACCTGAAAAAAAAGGTCCCTTTGATCCAAACAAATCCGGAGACGGCAGAACTGATTAAATATGCGTCCAATGCCTTTCTCGCCACCAAAATATCGTTCATCAACGAAATCGCTGAGCTTTGCGAAGCCGTCGGTGCTGATCTACCGACGGTAGCCTACGGCATGGGTCTGGACCACCGGATCGGTCCCGAATTTCTCGCCGCCGGACCGGGTTATGGCGGCTCCTGTTTCCCGAAGGACACTAAAGCCCTCATTCACCTCGCCCGGACCCACGGCAAACAGGTTTCCATCGTCGAGGCAACCGATGCGGTAAACACCTGCATCCAAAGGAAGATGTTGGCCAAGATCATCCACACCCTCGGCCAAGCCGCCGGTAAAACCATTGCCGTTTACGGTCTGGCCTTCAAAGCCAATACGGATGACTTAAGGGAATCGCCGGCTTTACCAATTATCGAAGGTTTGCTGCAGGCCGGTGCCCAAGTCCGGGTCCACGATCCGAAAGCCTTAGACGCGGGAAAGGAGGTCTTTGGTGACAAAATCACCTACTGCGCCGATGAATATACTGCCGCCCAAAACGCATCGGCGGTCGTGATCATTACCGAGTGGGAGCAATATCGGAAGCTCGATCTAGACTTATTGAAAACAAAAATGGCGCAAGCCATCGTTATCGACCTCAGAAATCTTTTAGATCCAGAACAGATCCGCACCCACGGCTTTATTTACGAAGGCATCGGCCGCAGCAGCAAGCAAAGGATGGGATAAGTATATGGGAAAATATCTACTTTACAGTGAGGATCTAGCCGGATTCATCGCCTTAAACGTCCTCAAAGAAAAACAACATCGGATTTTAGGGGTGATCGATTGTTCGGGCCGCTTAATCCAACAGGCCTTGGAGCAAGGATTCGCGGTCTGCCAAAACATTGAGATCCTACCCAATGAAGCCCTGAACCAGGTGGACGGAATCATAATCGGCGTGGCGACCGAACCCTTAGCCACCCAACTGAAGAAAGAACTCAAAGCCAAATTCCCACGGAAAACGATCAGTACCTTGCTTGACCCGGAATACCTGCCGGATTATCTGGCCCTCCGGCAACCTTCCCTTGAGCAGTTGATCAATGGTGAAACACAAGTAATGCCGGTCCAATACGGGAAAGGGAATGTGCTGATCTATGCGGAAAACAAAGCCGAATCGAAACGGGCGCGACATGTCCTGGAAGCAAAGATCCTTTCCTTTATCCAGTCTTTAATCAAACCAGGGATGGTCATCTACGACATCGGCGCGAACATCGGCATCCACAGCCTGATCTTGGCCCGGGAGCACCCCGATTGCCAAATCCACGCCTTCGAACCGGAGACTTTAAACTTCTGGAAATTACTACGCAACATTGAGCTGAACAAACTGCCGAACATTACCCCCCATCTGATTGCGGCTGGCGCAAAACGGGAAGTGCGGTTTCTATCCCTCCAGGGTTATCTCTCCGGCCTTGGTCAGCATTCGCTCCAAAAAACCGTAAGCAGTCTGACCACCCCGATTGAAGTCTGGGATCTTGATTCCTACACCCGTCAGAAAAACATCGCCCGTCCCGATCTGGTAAAAATCGATGTGGAGGGCTTTGAGTTACAAGTCCTTAAAGGGATGAACCATATCATTAAGGCGAAAAGGCCCGCTTTCATTATTGAAGTCCATGAAGCCCTCACGGACAGAAGCAAGGTCGAGAGTTTTTTAAAAAAACACCATTATGGACTTAAAGAGATCGCCCACCAACGAAAAAGAGGCTTCCTCTACGCCAAACCCGGGAAAAAGAAGACCGCCAAGAAAGAAGACTCTGGAAAGAAAAAGAAATAAAGACGAAGGCCCCCTCTGAAAGGAGGGGGCCTTTATGGTGCTTTCGTTCAATGTTCAAATTTGGGGCAAAAGGTTTGCAAAAACAAAAAAAGCCCGGGAGTTGCTCCGAGGCTTAAGCTTTGTCTTAGCTGGTGGGAAAGGGGGGACTTGAACCCCCACGACCATGGAAGGTCAACGGATTTTAAGTCCGTTGCGTCTGCCTGTTCCGCCACTCTCCCTTGTTATTTATAAAATGGAGGCGGCACCCAGATTCGAACTGGGGATAAAGGTTTTGCAGACCTCTGCCTTACCACTTGGCTATGCCGCCAGAAATAAAATTGGAGCGGAAAACGG
>JAAZDX010000083.1 GCA_012512605.1 Bacillota bacterium | reverse complement strand
GGTCCGGAGATTGACCGCAGTTGGACAGGGGACCGGGCGGAGTTTATTGGCCGAAACGGGAGTCTCTCCTTCCCGGCGGCTTTAAAAAGAAAGCGCCTTTCGAACACAACGGGGGCACAGTATAACCCCTGTGGCGCGATGCAAGTCAAGGTTTACCTTCCCCCCCAAGGGGAACGGACGATAAATATCCTGGTTGGTGCGGCTTCCTCCAAAGAACAGGTCAGAGAATATATGCGGAAGTATGGACGGAGCACTGGCGTCGAAGCCGCCTATAAAAACGTCAGAAAATACTGGTCCGATCTGCTGGGTCGCGTGCAAGTCACCACCCCCGACCGCGGTTTCGACCTGCTCCTCAACAAATGGCTGCTCTATCAGACAGTCACCTGCCGTTTATGGGCCCGCAGCGCTTTTTACCAATCGGGCGGCGCTTATGGCTACCGGGATCAGCTCCAAGACGTCCTGGCTTTACTCCACGCCCGCCCCGGGTTTGCCCGCAAACAGATCCTGCTGCATGCCGCCCATCAGTACTCAGAAGGTGACGTCCAACACTGGTGGCATGAAGAGACCGGCTATGGGATCCGGACTCGTTTCTCCGATGATCTCTTGTGGCTGCCCTATGCCGCCTGTCGCTATGTCAAGCACACGGGCGACCAGCGGATCTGGAAACACCGGGTACCCTTCCTGGAAAGTCCACCCTTAGAAGAACAGGAGCTGGAACGCTATGAGCAGGCCGAGGTCTCCATGGAGACGGGAACCCTCTATGAACACTGCGTCCGCGCCATTGAACGGGCTCTCCGCTTCGGTGAGCATGGTCTCCCCTTAATGGGCACGGGCGACTGGAATGACGGGATGAGCGAGATTGGTGCGGGCGGCGCCGGTGAAAGCGTCTGGTTAGGATGGTTTCTCTACCATGTCCTCCAGGAATTCATTCCCTTCGCCGTCAAACAGAAAGATATGGACCGCGCCGAACGTTACACGGCGATCTGCAATGAATTGAACATCGCCCTCAATGAACACGGCTGGGACGGGCAGTGGTACCGCCGTGCTTATAACGACCAAGGCGACCCCATCGGTTCGATCACCAATGCCGAATGCCAGATTGACTGTATTGCCCAAGCCTGGGGCGTCATTTCCGGGGCGGCGGAGCTTGACAAGGCGATCCTGGCGATGAATTCTTTAGACAATAAACTGGTCCGCCGGGAAGAGGGAGCACTCATCTGTCTCCTTACTCCTCCTTTCAACAAAACCGAGCCCAGCCCCGGCTATATCCAGGCGTACCCGCAAGGGATCCGCGAAAACGGCGGTCAGTACACCCACGGCACGATCTGGGCTGTGGTCGCTTGGGCAAAGTTAGGTCAGGGGAATAAAGCCTATGATCTGTTCCGGATCTTAAATCCGATCAACCAGACCCGTACCTACAATGAGGTTCAACGCTATAAGGTTGAGCCGTACGTCATGGCGGCCGATGTTTATTCCGTCCCGCCCCATGCCGGTCGCGGGGGCTGGACCTGGTATACGGGCTCGGCCGGTTGGATGTACCAGGCGGGCTTGGAGTGGATCCTCGGCCTTCGGCGCGAGGGAGCCAGACTTTATCTCAGGCCATGCATTCCGGAAGATTGGCCGGAATTTACCGTCCGTTATTGGTATGGACAGACCAGGTATGAGATTAAAGTCGAAAATCCCGAGCGGAAACAGACCGGCGGCACTTACCTGGAACTGGATGGGGAAAGGTTGGAAGATGTCGAGGCCGGGATTCTCCTGGTCAACGACGGTGAAGAACATCAGGTCCTGCTTATTCTCTAGGCAAGTGCCTCAAGCACCGGATTTGAGTTTGGCCTTTGTGTAAATTGCTAGGCTAACCTTAAAAGGTCAATTGGGTTCACTCATCCGTTCCGCAAAATTTTGCTATACGTAAAAGGGGTTATCCGTCTGTACGGACAACCCCTATTATTTTCGCATTCCTTTGCGCCAGTTCGTCTTGTTACGTCTCGCGCTTTCCGCTGCCATAGCCCCTTTTAGACGTAAATCCGGGGCACCCGGCTACTAATCTGACAGACCTCCTCATAGTTGATGGTGTTTAGGTGCGCGGCGACCTCTTCGACCGTAATCGCCTTCCCCTGTTGTTCCCCGATCAGCACCACGTCATCACCAACCTGGACCGCCGCATCGCCCACTTCGACCATGCATTGGTCCATGCAGATCGTACCGACAACCGGATAATACTCGCCGTTAATCAAGACCAGGGCTTTTCCGGAAAGGGCACGACTCCAGCCGTCGGCATACCCGATCGGCAAGGTGGCAATGGTCGTTTCGGCTTTAGTATGGTAACACTGGCCGTAACTGATGCCCATCCCCGCCCGCGCTCTTTTGACAAACACCACTTTCGTCTTTAAGCAAAAAGCCGGTTTTAGCTTTATCTTCCCCCGCTCGCACCATGGCGAAGGGAGCATCCCGTACAGAATCAACCCGGCCCGCACCATGTCAAAATAACTGTCGGGAAAGTTAAGAATCCCTCCGCTGTTGGCCATGTGTTTCAAGGGAATGCGGATTCCTTTGCTTTCTAATTCATTCACCAACCGCGTAAAGGCGTCCAGTTGCTGTCGGGCGAACGTCCGGTCAGCCGCATCGGCCGTGGCAAAGTGGGTATATAACCCTTC
>JAAZDX010000082.1 GCA_012512605.1 Bacillota bacterium | reverse complement strand
GCTTGGTTTACTGTTTTCGGACCCAGCGTAACATGCGGATTCACTGTTTGGGGGCGATTTTGGTCTTAGCCCTCAGTCTTGGGTTGCACCTGACGAAGACGGAATTTCTTTTTGTGGTGTTGGCCATCGTTTTTGTGCTTGTGACCGAGACGTTCAACACTGCCCTGGAGGCAGCGATCGATCTGATCTCCCCCCGGTTTCACCCTTTGGCTGCGGTGGCGAAAGATGTGGCGGCGGGCGCGGTTTTGCTCGCTGCGGTCAATGCTTTGGTCACCGCCTATTTTGTTTTGTTCCCGAAATTGAACCCGGTCTTACCGAAAGTAATTGACAGTATCATCAATTCTCCGGCCCATCTGACCTTAATCGCCGTGAGCCTGGTCGTCTTTTTTGTCGTGGTGCTTAAGGTGTCGACCGGTACCGGACGGCCCTTCTCGGGGGGGATGCCCAGCGGGCATGCGGCGGTTGCCTTTGCCCTGGTCACTGCGATTATCATGATCAGTAAAGACGGCCTCGTCGCCAGTCTTGCATTATTTCTGGGTCTAATGGTGGTCCAGAGCCGGGTCGAAGGCGGGATTCACAATGTGGCGGAAGTGATGATCGGTAGTTTTTTGGGGGTTCTGGTGACGGTTCTTATCTTTCAATTATATCAAAAGTGGGGTTGATGCAAGTGGCGGATAAAAATTTTTACCTGGACGAAGAACAGATCCAGCGTTTACTGGAGGAAGCAAAAAAAGCCCGGTTACTAGCGTATGCGCCCTATTCCAGCTACCAGGTTGGGGCGGCGCTGCTGACCAAGGGCGGCCGGGTTTATGGTGGTTGTAACATTGAAAATGCTTCCTACGGAGCGGCAATCTGCGCGGAGCGGGTAGCTGTGGCGCGGGCCATTGCTGAGGGGGAGACGGACTTTGTGGCCATGGCGGTGGTTGCTGACAGTCCGGAGCCGGGGTCGCCCTGTGGGATTTGCCGGCAGTTCTTAGCGGAATTTGCACCCGAGCTACCACTGATCATGGCGAACCTTGACGGCAAAGTCCGCCAGGGAAGTTTGGAAGCGTATCTGCCTTATGCTTTTAATAAAGATTATTTCCGTGCCGAGGAAGCAAAATAACGTGAGCAAGGTTTGAGGAGAGATGGCATGAAGGAATATCGGTCCGGGTTTATCGGTGTAATCGGCCGCCCCAATGTGGGGAAATCCACGTTATTGAACAAGCTGGCGGGGGAGAAACTATTGATCGTTTCGACAAAGCCGCAAACCACCCGCGAACGGATCCGTGTGATCCTCACGACCGACCGGGCGCAATTGATCTTCTACGATACACCCGGCATCCATAAACCCCTACATAAATTAGGGGACCAGATGAACAAAATGGCTTTAACAACGTTTAAGCTAGTGGATGTTTTGCTTTGGTTGGTGGATATCACCCAGCCGCCGGGTCGTGGGGATGTTTGGGTTGCGGAGGCGCTGAAAAAGAGCGGTTGCCCCGTTTTGGTGGCGTTCAATAAAAGCGACCTGAAACCGGCGAGTACGCCGGAGGATTTTCTGGCCCAGATGGGGGTTGAGGAGTGGCCTTGGGTGCAGGTTTCCGCCTTAACCGGAGAAGGCCTCCCGGAGCTTTTAGCCCGTCTGGAAGAAGCTGTGCCGGAGGGACCCCAGTACTATCCGGAAGAGATGATCACCGACCGTCCCGAGTCTTTCATCATCACTGAGTATATCCGTGAAGCCGTCTTAAACCTGGCCCAGGAAGAGATCCCCCATTCCACCGCCGTGGTGATGGAGGAGATGAAGGAACGGCCCAATGGCATGGTTTATATCCGGGTCAGCATTTTGGTGGAGAAAGATTCGCAGAAGAAGATCATAATCGGCCGGGAAGGAAGCTTATTGAAGCGGATCGGTCAAATGTCCCGGAGTCAGATCGAGGATTTTTTGGAGAAAAAAGTTTATTTAGATCTTTGGGTGAAAACCCGAAAAGACTGGCGGAATTCCCTCCCGGCCTTGCGGGAGTTTGGTTATATCGAGCGGGAACAGTAAAGCTGCAGATCGACTGGAGAGAGGGAGCGTAACTTTTTGCAAGTTTCGGATTTTGATTACCAACTACCAGAGGAATTGATTGCACAAGAACCATTAGCGCAGCGGGACCACTCGCGGCTATTGGTGGTGGATAAATCGGCGGGAACATGGCACCATACCACTTTTCCGCAGATCGGGACCTGGCTGCAGCCGGGGGACCTGATGGTTTTTAATGATAC
The DNA here is from genome assembly GCA_012512605.1 of Bacillota bacterium. GTDB lineage: Bacteria > Bacillota > UBA4882 > UBA10575 > UBA10575 > Capillibacterium. Next base: position 1,763 of record JAAZDX010000082.1, on the reverse strand, counting down.
CCGGGTGATTCCGGCCCGCTTATGGGGACGGCGGGTGCCTGGTGGCGGGAAGGTGGAGGTGCTTTTGCTAAGCCCCCTTGGTCCCGATCGGTGGGAAGTCTTGGTCAATCCAGGGCGGAAAGTCCCACCCGGACAGGCGTTAACCTTCGGGCCCAATGGAAAGCTTACCGCGGTGGCGGAGGAACGGACCGCCTTTGGGGGGCGGGTTTTACGGTTCAACCAGCAAGGGGCCGCTTTACGCGCGGCCTTTATGGCGCTGGGCGAAGTCCCGCTACCACCCTATATCAAAGCGCCACTGGCGAATATCGACCGTTACCAGACGGTCTATGCCCGGGAGGAAGGTTCGGTGGCAGCGCCGACTGCCGGTTTACATTTCACTCCGGAGCTTCTCGCCAGGCTGGAAGCGGAGGGGATTAAAACCGGCTATTTAACCCTCCATGTGGGGCTCGGGACCTTCCGTCCGGTCAAGGCGGAAGTGGTGGCGGAACACAAAATGCATGCCGAGTATTTTCAGATCAGCCCGGAACTAGCCCAGGCGGTTGCGGCAACGAAGGCCAGCGGCCACCGGGTAATTGCGGTGGGGACGACCTCGGCCCGGGCACTGGAGACGATGGGACAAGCTGACGGGACGGTCCGACCGGGGTCTGGGCGGACGGAGATCTTTATCTACCCGGGTTATCAATTTAAAGTCCTGGACGGTCTGGTGACCAATTTTCATCTGCCCCGTTCCACCCTTCTGATGCTGGTGGCCGCCTTTGCCGGGCGGGAGTTGATCCTTGCTGCCTACCAGGAGGCGATTAAGGAGCGGTACCGGTTCTTTAGCTTTGGGGACGCGATGTTGATTATTTAGGGGGATGTCTGCGCTGTTAGGTTGAGGCAAGTGAAAAGATGAAAATCGAGGAGGGCATGGAGTTTTCTTTGCCGGATTAACCTTACATGAGGAGGAGCCGATGTTTGAATTCACAATTCTGCATAAATCCAGCGAACACCGGGGGCGGATCGGTAAATTAAAGACTCCCCATGGGGAGCTGACCACACCGGTCTTTATGCCCGTTGGCACCCAGGCTTCGGTGAAAACGATGAGCCCCGATCAACTGCAGGCCCTGGGGGCTTCGATTATTTTAAGCAATACCTACCATCTTTACCTGCGGCCTGGGCACGAACTGGTCCAAGAAGCCGGTGGTTTGCATGCCTTTATGAACTGGCCGGGGGCGATTCTCACCGACAGTGGTGGGTTTCAGGTGTTCAGCTTAGCAAAGCTAAACCAAGTCAGCGATGATGGGGTCCTCTTCCGTTCCCATATTGATGGTTCACCCCATTTTTTCACCCCGGAAAAAGTGATGGAGATCGAGATGGCCTTGGGGGCAGATATCGCAATGGCCTTCGACGTTTGTCTGCCTTACCCTTCTTCTTATGAGGAAGCGGCCCTTGCCCAGGAGCGGACGACCCAATGGGCGGCCCGCGGCCGTAAGCGGCATGACCGGGCGGATCAGGCCTTGTTTGGGATTGTGCAAGGTGTAGCCTTTCGGGATCTTCGGGAGAAGAGCGCCCGGGAGCTGGTGGCGATGGATTTCCCCGGTTATGCGGTGGGTGGTTTAAGCGTTGGCGAACCGAAGAATGTCATGTACGAAGTCCTGGACTATACGGTGCCGCTTTTACCGGAGAACAAGCCAAGGTATCTGATGGGGGTCGGTTCGCCCGACGCATTATGGGAAGGGGTGGCCCGCGGGAGCGACATGTTTGATTGCGTCTTACCGACGCGG
>JAAZDX010000081.1 GCA_012512605.1 Bacillota bacterium | reverse complement strand
GGCCTCGTTTACGCCCAAGGCAGGCCCGGGCCTCTGGATGCAGATCAGCATAGAGCTTTAAATAGGTGACATCGGACCACGGCGGTTGGGGGTCGTTGATCACGTCGGTAAAACCGGGCACCGTCGTGATGCCGAAGGTCTCCTCTATCAAAGTTAAAATATTCTCCCCGGTAAGCTTTTGCCGCTCCTTCACTTCTTCCCAACGCTGCGGGTCCAAGACCGACGGTGGATAGGTAAACTTCCGCAAATGGGCTTCAATCCCATTGGCACTGTATAGTTTTTTAAGGTTTTTTCCTCGGGCTTGGGTAAGAACAGGGGCATTTACCACCGGGGGGAGGGCGAAATCCGCATTATAGCGGTGTTCAATCCAGTAAAACCATTCGGGATGCGTCATGATCAGATCATGATCCCGGCTTGCCGTCCGGAAAACGAAATCAAGCATTACCTTCATCCCTAAACGATGGCAAGCTTCAACAAAAGCTTTGAACTCTTCTTCCGGTCCAATTCCGGCTGCCCGTAGCAGTGGGTCATTCAACTCGGGAGCAAGGCGGTAGTGGTTGCGGATGGCATACGGGCTCCCCACCTCTCCCTTAAGGTATTTCGTTCCTCTCTCTAAAACAGGAAGGAGGTAAACAATCCCCACCCCCCACTCTTTCAAAAGCGGAACTAAAGCCAGGGATTTGAGGAAGGAACCTGAATAAACCTGGTCGCTGTGGTCGTGGGTCCAGGCGGTAAAACAACGCGGAAACATGCCGTAGATAATCTGTTCGGTCACGTCCGCCCTTTCTCTGGTGCCGGATTGGAAATCAGCGCTTCCCGTCGGCCCCAGGATCTGCCTTTCCAAACAGGAACGGAGAAAGTGATAAGGGCAGACCAGAATCTCCTTTGGCCGGGCCGGATTCCTTTCGTAATCGGCATACCCAAAATAGTTCCAAGCTTCCGGTATGTAATATTTCTTCCGCGCGGTTCGCTCAGCGGACTTTAAAATGTTTACAATTTTTATTAAAGTATCCATTGATACCCCCAACGGAACATAGGAATTTATCTCTCGGCCGCCTACTCCGCTCTTCAGCCGGGTTTTATACTTTCCGACTCTGCCCGCAGTAATTTACATATTGGGTTCATCTGCTTTTAAACGCAGGCCCATCACCTGTTGGTTAACGATGGAATGGACTTAAACCATCTCAAAGTTTTACCGCTTCCTTCCGGTTTTATGTCTCACAAATTTTGTAGCCTTATGGCCGACTGTTTGGCCAAGAGTTGGATACGGATTAGTTGAGTACCAATTAGGTACTCATTAGGCATTAGTTAGGCATTATAAGAGTCCGCCCTTATCACAAGTTTATACAGGGTCCCTCATGCCTATCCAAAGGAGGCGGTGGTAAATTAGCGGTGGGCTGCAAATAAACAAAACCGCTACCCTAAAATAAAACCGAAAATATAAAAAAAAGCCCGCACTTTTGGGGCTTTTATAAAATAGACCGTCCATCAGCTTCATTGAGTTTCGAGCAGGATCCTCAATCTGCACTAATTTGAAAGGGTTAAACCAACCACAAAGGTTTCCAGATCAAGGACACCCACATCCAATAAGAGCCCTTTGTTCAGTTGGATCTTGGCGCCCAAATTCAGGCCGTAAGCATCATATTCACCGGTTAAGGTTACTGGCGAAAATTCGGGCGGGTTAAAGGTTTTACTTAGCCCGAAAAAGATCCCGCCAAGTTGCCCGCCGCCCAGTCCAAAACTCCAGCGGAGGTCGTACGGGGGGAGAACATGACCGAGGACCACATAAGGAGAAAACTGCTTTCGGCCAATATCCTGTATCCCCAAAGCCAATCCAAAGTTGTTACCCGTCTCGGCGATCAGCTGGTACTTAAACCGAGCTGAGAACTGATCATAGTCACGACCTATGTCCAAAGCGGCTCCCAGTTCAAAATCGGTCGCCAAGCCAAAATCCAACTGAATCCGGCCGTGGCTCCCTTCGTCAATATGGGCCCCTAAAGTATAGCGGCCCGGGACCAAAACACGATTGGCCGGTGTATTGATCAAGTCGGTTCCACCAAAGATCCCTTTGGCGGACGCGACCGTTCCACCGGTCAATGTGAAAAGGATTGTGGCAAAGAGCAACAAGAAACTTTTTCTTCTAATCATCAGGGCAAACTCCTTTAATCACCGTTAATGTTAAAAGTAATCAACACTTCAATATTATGCTATTAGCCTTGTTTTCCTGCTGGGAATGGCTGGTTTTAACCGCCTTAGTATTCGATCCCCCGACGGGCACCGACGCCCTGCGCGTAGGGGTGTTTTACCGCCCGCATCTCGGTGACCAAATCGGCCAAAGCCAGCAGTTCAGCCGGCATTGCTCGCCCAGTTAAGACCAGTTCAACGTGGGCCGGTAGCTTTACAGCTAACGACCGGACTTTTTCGAGGGCAAGCAAACCCAGGTTCACCGCATGGCTGATCTCATCCACCACCACCAACTGGTACCCACTGCGCACCGCCTGCTCCACAGCGGCCCAGCCCTGCGCGGCCAGGGCCAACTCTTCACGGTCCGGGGCCCGGTCAATCAGCCAGCGTCCAGTACCGTACTGCCGCCACGGAATCCCCAGCCGCCGTAAAACCCGGGCTTCGCCATTATCCCGGTGGGTCTTTAGAAACTGAAAAACGGCAACGCGGAGGCCGTGTCCGTGGGCGCGAACCGCCAAACCCACTGCGGCTGTGGTCTTCCCTTTACCATCGCCCGTATAAACTTGAATCATAAGATAATATCAACCTCTTTCCCACACGCGGCGCAGTGCCCGTTTTCGATCCCATCAAGTTTAACGCCGTAAATCGACCGCTTTACCAACACCGCCCCGCACCCGGAGCAATACGTCGCACTATACTTGGGATCGGTAATATTGCCAATATAGACATAAGCCAGTTTTTCGCGGGCGAGGCGATAGGCTTGTTCGAGAGTCGCAAACGGGGTCGGCGGATTATCCAAGCGGTACTGGGGAAAATACCGGGAAAAATGGAGGGGTATCTTCCGGTCGAGCCCGGCTAAAAAGCCAACCAAATCCCTGATCGTATCGGGGCTATCATTCTCCCCCGGAATTATCAGACTGGTCACCTCCAGGTGGACCCGGCCCGCCAATTGTTCGGCCGTTTTCATCACCGGCGCGAGCCGACCCCCACAATGTTTTTGGTAAAAAGCGTCCGGGCCTTTCAAGTCAAGGTTGACCCCATCAAGATAGGGTAGTAATTCTTTTAGTGGTTCGGGATTAAGATAGCCGTTGGTCACCAAGACATTTTTCAACCCCCGCTTCCGTGCCAGACGGGCTGTATCGAAAATATATTCAAACCAGACCAATGGTTCGGAGTAAGTGTAAGCAAGGCCAATGTTGCCTTTCCCCTTCGCCTCCACCGCCAGTTTAACCAGCTGTTCCGGAGAGATCTGCTCCGTTGCCGCTTCACCCTGGGCAATCCGCCAGTTTTGGCAGAATTGACAGTGCAGGTTACAACCGACCGTACCCACCGACAAGACTAAGCTTCCCGGGAAAAAATGGTAAAGCGGTTTTTTCTCCATCGGGTCGAAGGCTAACGCAGAAACCCGGCCGTAAGTCACTGTATACAGTTTTTGCCCACGGGCGACCCGGCCCCGGCAGCGGCCGCTCTCTCCTTCTTCCAAGCGGCAAGCCTGAGGACAAAGGGTGCAAAGGACTTTTCCATCAGGTAATGTCCGGTAATAAGTGGCTTTCCTTTCCGTCATCTGACGACTCCTTCCCCGCTGCCTTTCGCCCCTTGTTTCGCCTAAACGTACCTGACCACTTCAAACCGTTCCAGTTCCACCGGTTCGTTGAGACCAATTCCGGCTTTTCTTTTCGCGATGGCCAGCTGCTCTTCGACGGTTTCCACCCCTTCTAAATTGGGTAAAAGGAGTCCGGTTTTTCCCCCACTGCGCACAATAACTCCATACTTTTGCGGATCCAGATCCGCCGGTCCTGCCACCGGTTCGGGAGGTTGGATCCGGTCGACCGTATAAACCAGGTCGGGAAGTTCCTCTGCTTGGACCGGATCAAACCGGGGATCGTGCAACGCGGCAGAGATGGCATTATGCCTAATCTCCTCCAGAAAAGTCGGCTGGGTCGGAAATATAGTTCCAATACAACCCCGCAGCGCACCATGTTTTTTAAGCGAGACAAAGGCACCCGCCGGCTGCAACGCTTCCGGCGGTAAGTCCCCCTGGTCAGTTGAAGATGCTGTGCCTAAGAGATGGTTCTCCACCGTTTGGCGGGCCAGACGCGCAAAGGGCGATTCGGCCGCCCGGCGGGTACGCAGCACTTCTTCCCGCCGGTGGCGAAGATCCGAAAGTAGACTGGATTTACCGTCGCCTTCCCCTTGCGGTTCAAAGCTGACCACCCCGTAACCAACCCCAAAAGGCCCTTCGTAACTTAATACTTCCATCTCCACCTGCCACCCATCAAAAACGCCTAGTAACATCAGGAGGCTACGGAATCCGCATTCGGCCGCCTTCTCCACCATAAGCGGATCAAGATCAAAGAGGGCTGCCCGGTTTTGCGCCTGTAACAAAGCCATCAGGGTCTCATCGAACTCTTTGCCCCGTGGGTCGTAGCCCACCGGCGCCCCCGGATGCAAACAATGGGAAAGATCGCCGCTGGCGATCACCCCAATCCGCCGTGGTGACTTGTGCACGGCTCGCCCTATCGCCACTCCCAACTGATATTGTTCTAACCAGGGAAGGAGCGACATCCCGGTCGCCACTAGTTTAACCGAATCATCGGCCAAAAAGGAAAGGGGCACCACCACGCCATGATCCAAGTCGGCACCCAACCCGTAACCATAAAGGTCCTCCGCCGTCAATTGCAGACAGGGAATCTCCTCCTTTTGGGCATCGCTGATGATCGCGGCGGCCAGTTCCTGGTCAACCTCCCATTCCCACTGGCGAGAAAGACCAAAACGGGCCAGGTTTCCCTTTAACCGCGGTCCGCCCCGGATCGCCAGTCCATCCTGGAAAACCGGACCATGTGGGGAAAAGATCAGGATCGTATCCAGTTTCAGCGCTGCGAGGCGCTGAGCCAGGCGCTCCATGGCTTCCACCGTTTTACGCGCCTTCTTCGTCTCTTCTCCCCCGATCTCCGACCGTATAATCGGTGGGTGCGGAACCAAAGCCCCGTAGATTAACATGCAGCTCCCCCCTTATTCCAGATAATACTTTATTTCCACCCAATATCCTTTCTCCGCCGACGGATAGAATCCTCCCCTGGGTGCCAACCCTAAGGTCCAACGGAACCGCCGCTGATGCCCCTGGAGACGGGCGGCCCACCCGCCGGTAATCTCCCCTTCATCCCTTATTCCAAACAACTCCATCCGGAGGGTTAAAGGCGGCGTTAAATCTTGCCACCGCAAGCCAAACCGCCAATCGGCGGCGGGTAACTCATCCTCCTCTTCAACCGGGATGGAAAATTCGTCAACAACCGTCTTCGCCGCGGAGCACAGCCAACTAAGCTTGTATTCCCGGGTAGAAGGATAATCTAAAATCCCAGTTATCTGCAGCTTGCCACTGGTTTTCCCGCTGCCTTGGCTTTGCTGATTATAACCACAGTTACCTTCAAAATAGGCAGTATTGCTAATATCCCAGTTCCATTCCAGGCGCAGAGACCGGTAGTAATAGTTTTTCCAGGCATTCTCCGGATAAACCCGGACACTCTCCGCCCAACGGCCGTAGAAGGTATGGGGGGCGAAGCGTAAAGCCACCTCATTGTTCAGAGCGGTTTTGACCGATGATTTCTGCGGTGAGGGATATGTCTTTGTCTCCCGAGTCAGTTCACTTTTCCACTGAAGGGGCGGAAGGGGCCGCCACCGCAGCCTTGAACCGATCAGCTGCCAATCATAGTCCTCCAGTGTTCCACCGCTGCGCACCCGACGCCATTCTCCCGCGCCCCAAACCCGTAAAGCCCACGGCCGCGCCAGTGTTTTCTCCAATGCAACCTCCGCCCAACGAAAATCACAGGTCGGTGCCACCGCATAACGTCCGGCCAAGCCCCACCACCAGTCGCTGCCGATTCTCCGCCGCAGTTGCGTCTTGTAATAAACGGGTTGGGTCGGTGCCGCATTGTTTCGCCACCGTAGATCATTGGTCCAGCGGAAAGCCGGATCATAATAACCCCATCCGCCACCCAACAGAATCTGCGTTTGCTCCTCGGCCCACTTTAACTTCAACGCCAGCGGGTCCACGCGCCATTCGCCACGGGCGGCCACCGGCATAAAAAAGACGAGCAATCCTACCAACACCCAGAAAAGAGTCGACCTCAATCTCGATCCCCGCTTTCACCCGTTAAATCTTGTTAATATCTTCTATGTTTTCCTATTGTTTCCTTCATCGTTTTAACGGGCAACAATCAACCGCTTTCAACAAGCCCTTGCCAAGTGCAGAAGAAAAACCCCTTTCTTCTGCAAGAAAGGGGTTGGGATCACAACGGTTTACTCCACTATCTCTTGTTTAATATAGTCTTCCGGTTCAACAGGAACCTCGGACACACTAGGGGCTTTGCCGCTGGCCCCGAAGAGTCGCATCTTCGCCCGCACCTCTTCCATAAGGGCTTCCCGGGCTTCACCCAGGTACTTGCGGACATCCACGGTTTTCGGATCGGCTTTAAATACTTCATGAATCCGCGCGGTAAAACTCTTGCCCAGTTGGGTGTGGACATTAATCTTGCAGATTCCCGCCTTAACCGCTTCGACCACAGCTTCATCGGGAACTCCAGACGCACCATGCAAGACCAAAGGAACAGAAACCCGCTCGCGAATGGCTTTGATCCGTTCGATATCAATCTTAGCTTCTTTGAGCTTCATCTTATGCATATTACCAACGGCGATCGCCAATGAATCCACATTGGTCTGTTCCACAAAGGCCACAGCTTCTTCGGGACTGGTCATGTATGCTTTCAAGTCCTCCAAGGTAATTCCGGTCGGATCCTTCGGCACGCGACCCAGTTCCGCTTCGACCGGAACCCCAACGGCATGCGCCGCTTTCACCACTTCGCGCGTAATCCGAACGTTCTCGGCAAACTCTAACTGCGATCCATCATACATTAGGGAGGTGAACCCAACCCGCAGACAACAAATGTTGTAAACAAAGTCAACACCGTGGTCCAAGTGCAAGGCCACAGGTACGGAGGCCTTGGCGGCCAAACTTCTGACGATCGCCGCCATCTCTTCAAGGCCACCATGTTCGGCGCCACCTTGACTAACCTGTACAATAACCGGTGCGTTCTCTTTCTCCGCCGCCATGACAATACCTTGCGCCATTTCCAGATTGTTGGCGTTAAAAGCGCCGACCGCATAACCTCTACTGCGCGCATCTAATAACATACCTTTGGTGGTAACTAAAGACATCTTCGATCACTTCCTTAATCCCACTCATCACTTTTTCCAATCGGGCTTATTGCGCTGCCCTGAAGGGCAACGCAATAAGCTGCTTAAAGTTTTCTCGGAATCAAAACCGGTTGCACTTAGGATAAAGGTTGCGAACAGGTTAGTTTAAATCAGCTGTTGGGTCGTTTAGACCTTTTCGACAAACTCTTCTAAGAGGCGCATATCACCGGAGAAACCTTTTGCTGTCGTAACTGATGGCGGGTAGTTCACAAAATCGTCGGCGGTGAGGCCGTGGGCATAGTAGCCCTGCCGGAAGTAAGGAACCTTAATCAACTGGGCTAAAATATCATCGGGAATATCTTCGCCTTGGTGGCTCTCCAAGGGCTCGTTTTCATACAACTTCAGGAAATCACCGATCATATCGGGATTCATCGTATAGACGATGGGTTCGCCGGCCATCTTCTCGATATGCCAAACTTTGACTTTGTTGTCAATAGTCGGACCAGGCCGGGCCGAACACAGCAGTAGCTTGCTTTCGTAACCTTCCTGCTCAAGGATGCGGAGGGCTTTTTTACATACAGCCAAGCCAGCCCAGTGCCGAACGGCTAGATTATCCAGATCAACACCGACTGCTGCGGCTTGCTCTTTAAATTCTTTCGCTTCTTCAAAGCGCCCAAGCATCATGGTGATCACCGAACGCCATTGGGAATAGTCAACACCATTAGCCTGTCCAAGCTCTTTACCGATCCGAACGGCTTCGGCCACCGCTAAGATCTGGGGTACCGTAAAGCAAACGGTCGCGTTGGTCGGAATCCCTAAAGCCGTAAGGAGCATGATGTTGTAGACACCTTGTTTGGTCGCCGGTGATTTAACCATAATATTGGGGGAAAGAGCTTTAAGACCAATTCCCTGCCTTAACATCTCACGAGTGTCCGTAATCAGGCGGGGATCAACCTGGGCACTCACATGGCCGTATTTGTAGTTGGAATGCTCGAAGATGGGCATATATTTCTTGACACCCTCGGCCGTAATCTTCGTATAGGTCATCCAAGCCTGTTCTTCCAGGGAAGCGCCGGGATGCTTCTCTTTAATCTCCTTAATCCAAGGTTTACAGGCTTCTGGAATCCAATCCAGGGTTTCCCGGGTGAGACGGGGGTTGGTGGTCACACCACGAATCACCGAATCTTCCGGTTTTTTCTCGTTGTAGAGTTTCTCTAACCAACCGGCAAATTTCTCTCTTTTCTCCGCCGGAAGCTCACTTAAAAACTTCTCTTTCCAAGCCGAATAAACCAGGGGCGAAGCATCCCACCAACCCTCAAAATCATCGCTGATCTCCTGCAATCGCTCGAGGGGGCTTTTGTCAAAAGACATGTTCATTCCTCCTTATCTGTTTCATTCTAAGCTACCTAAACCGAGCAGTTTATCCATCTCTTGGTACTCCTCGGCGGTCGGAACCTTATGGTGCCACTCTACTTTGTTTTCCGCAATCGGTAAGCCTTTGCCCTTAACAATTTTCGCAATGATCACCGACGGTTTGCCGGGGATAAACGGTACGGCGCTTAGCGCCTCGTCGATCTGGTTATAGTCATGACCGTCAATCACCCGGACACCCCAGCCGAAACTGGTCCATTTATCCGCCAACGGCTCGATGTTCATCACTTTGTCAACAAAATTACTGACTTGTAAATTGTTCTGGTCGACAATCGCCACCAAGTTATCCAACCCATAATGGGCCGCAGACATGGCGCCTTCCCAGATCGAACCTTCCTGGGTCTCGCCGTCGCCCAAGATGGTATATACTTTGTAATCCTTCCGATCGACCTTCGCCGCCAGCGCCATCCCAACCCCAATATTGAAACCATGGCCAAGCGAGCCGGTATTAGCCTCCACGCCCGGTAGGTCCCGTTCGGGATGACCACCTAACTTCGTATTCAACTGACGACAGTAAGTCTTTAAAAGCTCCTCATCGAAAAAGCCTTTCTTGGCTAATGTTGCATATAAAGCCAAACAACTATGGCCTTTACTTAAAATCAACCGGTCCCGCTCGGACCAGGAAGGATTCTGCGGGTCATATTTCATATGGCGGGAATATAACACCCACATCACATCGGTAATCCCTAAAGCCGGTCCTAAATGCCCGGTTCCCGCTCTGGTGGCCATCTTGATCGCTTCTTTCCGAACCGCAGCTGCTTCCTCCTGAAGGCGTTTCAATTCTTCCGCAGCTAACATTTGGCAACCCTCCCGTTCGTGTCGGTTTAAAATCGACCGAATAATATTTTTAAACTGCCGAAAACTCCAAAGTAACTCCTACCCCATAATCAGCTCCCAATAAGATCTGTCAGCAACCGTTAATCATGCTCGTCTGCTTTGCGAAACGTTACAAAACACAAAAAAGTAATAGTTAAGCCCGTTCCTGGTCCAAAAGTTGCAACAACAAATGCAAGATCAGTAAGGTAAAATCTGGTGGAGTTTCCGGACAGACTCAAAACCAGTGGGTTACGATCAGTTTTCAGTTTTCAGCGGTCATCCTGACCGATCCCCAGTTTAGCTGGCTCCTTTTTGTAAAAGGGGCAAAAATATCCGGCAAAATTCTTCGTAACTGATCCCGGCTTCCCCAATCTCCCGCGGATCAACGATCCCTTGTCTACTGCCATGGTAGTCGGAACCGCCCGAAAGATAGAGCCGGTTTCCGTATCTTGCTCTGATTTCCTGTTCAATCTCTTCTACCGTATTATGCCCTTTATAGCTGGTTTTGTTGTAGGTATATCTTGCTTCAATCCCGTCGAGCCCGTGCTCGATTAAACGCTCGATATACTCGGATCGGGTCATCCTTCCTAAACCCGGCGCTTCAACGACCTCATCGATCAGGTGGGGGTGGGCCAAAAATGCCAAGCCGCCACAGGAGTGGATTAACGCAATCGCCCGGAGCGGATCGATCTTCTCGCGTCGTACATTAAGCTCCGGATCATTCTGTACCATAATTTTGGCGGCACCCCAGCTTTCGGCATAACCTTTCTCGGCCATCTTTTCAAAGATAAACTTTCTTTGCACCTCTTCCGGGCCCCGCTCGTGGGTCACCCCGCTTGCGTCCGTATAACGTAAGATCTCCTGATCATAGTCGATGGGCATTCCTTTACTGGTCAGAATATTACAGAGTTTGCGGTAGGCCTCGCTCTTACTAAGGCGGGCCCGTTCCATCTCCGCTTGCACCGCCGCATTCGACCAGTCCAGCTCATAACCGAGAATATGGACGTCATTCACATAGGTGTCGGTCGAGAATTCATAACCCCGCAAGAGAACTAGACCTTTCTGCTTCGCATAGGAACAAATATCAATCGTTTCGCCGTTCACCGTTACCGTCTCCGGAGGAACAATATCATGATCGGTAATGGCGATGGCCTTCATTCCCAATTTCACGGCCCGGCATATTAATTCTTTTGGAGTGTTGTTTCCGTCGGATCGATTGGTGTGGCAATGGAGATCACATTCGTACCTTTCTGGTCGTCCGTTTTTCATCAAAACAACCCCCCTTCGCCCATTAAACCGTTATTGCTTGCGAAACTCGCGGTCAATTTCGTCAATAAGGTCTACTTTCGGCTTAGAACGACCACCGGCAAACTCGGAATCCAACCAGACATCAACCAGCTTCGTCGCAAGGACATTCCCGATCACCTTCGCCCCAAAGGTAATAATCTGCGCGTTATTGCTTTTGCGCGCCCGTTCTGCCGAATGGACATCATGGCAAGTTGCCGCCCGCACCCCGGGAATCTTGTTGGCAACAATCGCCATCCCCAATCCGGTCCCACAAACAAGAATGCCCCGGTCGAATTTCCCTTCCATAATGCTGACGGCCACCCGACGGGCAATTTCCGGATACAAGACCGTTTCACCCTTGTCACAGCCCATATCCTCAAATTCCACACCACGCTCTTTTAAGTGGGCCTTGATCGCCTCTTTCATTTCGTATGCGTTTTCATCGCAACCAATTGCTATTCTCATTTCGACTCCTCCGTTTCTAAAAGCTTTTTGGCTTCAGCGACAATGTGTTCGGAAGTCAAGCCAAAGAACGCGAAGAGATCTTCTTCGGTGCCAGGAATCCCGTAGCGGTCCCGAACCCCCATGCGCCGTACCACAACCGGACAATGCTCGCTGGTCACTTCGGCCACCGCACTCCCTAAACCGCCAATAATATTGTGTTCCTCCACAGTAAGAATCCGTTTTGTTTCGGCCGCCGCTTTAAGGACCGCCGCTTCGTCAAGGGGTTTTACCGTGTGCATATCCAAAACCCGTGCTTTAATCCCTTCCTGCGCCAACCGGTCGGCCGCGAGCACCGCCTCATACACCAGCCGGCCGTAGGCAATAATCGTAAGGTCATTTCCGTCTCTAATCTGCCGGGCCTTGCCAATCACCACCGGCTCATCGCACTGGACATGCGGCTCACTGGCTGTCCCCCGGATCCGTAAATAGGCCGGTCCTTCGTAACCAATCAATGCTTCGACCAACCGGTAAGTGGACGCGCCATCGGCTGGGATCAATACCGTCATGTTCGGGATTGACCGCATTAAGGCCACATCTTCCAAGGCTTGGTGGGTCATCCCCAGCCAATCCGAACTAAACCCGGCGTTCGTGCCAACAATACGCACGTTTAAATTGGCAAACGCTATATCGGTCCGGATTTGCTCACAGGCCCGCATCGTCAAAAAGGTGGCATAGGTTGAAATGAATGGCACCTTGCCGCAAAAAGCCAAGCCGGCAGCGACACTCATTGCGTTTTGCTCCGCAATCCCGACGTTAATGGCCCGTTCGGCGGCTTCTTTACGAAAAGCACCAAACCGGGACTCCGAATCGGCGGCCACTGAAAAGACCCGCTCATCCTTCAGGCCGAACTCGGTAATCGCTTCGCTAAAGGCTTTTCTAGTCGAAAGGTTACTGGTTAGATCAATCGCCATTGGAGTACCCCCTTCCTCTGAGCGCGGGAGAGCTGCAAATAAGTGCAGCTCTCCCTGTGAATTTTGCGGACAAACTTAAGCTCTGTTAGTGAACAACCGTTTTTCGTCCGGCACAACGATATCGAACTTTTTGACTTCCTCGAGGAAGTTAGCCAAGGCTTGACCAGCCTTTGCTAAATATTTCTCGCCCTTCTCCTTGGTCGCCCGTAAGGGGATACCAATCGTTGCGGTGTCCGAATACTCGTGGTGCTCCATGGGAACCCAGATGTTCTCGGCATCCATGAAGGTAACCATACCCGAACCGTCGTGTTTGCTGAAGGCCGGACCCATCCAGCGCGGAGCATGGGTGCGGTCTTGTTTCGCTTTGCTCATGTCAACCGATTTGGGGTTGTAGGCCCAAGCGGTACTGGTCTCAACCTCACCCGCGTGCCAACCTGGGGTCTCTTCGGGCGGACCGTCAAAGATGTCGCCAACGAGGGAGTATTGACGCTCGGTCGGGGTCTTGTACCAGCAGACAAAGCAGCCCGTCTCGTAGCGAATCCGGCGGAGGACGTCGTCGATGACTTTGGAGTTGCTACCATGGTGGCTCACGAAGACGATTTTGTTGAAGCCATGGTAGATCATGCTCATCGCCCGGTCGTATACGACCGCACGGTAGGTGTTACCCGAAAGGGTCATGGTGCCGGTCCCCTGTTTCACTTCACCCATGTGGTGCGGGGAGTAGCCAACCGGAATCAGCGGCGTATGGCAGGTCTTGGCGATCGGGGCCGCGGCTTCAACCACACCCATGGTGGTAAAGCTGTCGGTCCCAAGCGGACAGTGGGCACCGTGTTTTTCGGTCGAACCCATTGGGAGCATGATTACGTCGTTGGTCTTGAGGTATTCGGCTACTTCGTCGTAGCCTTTTTCAGCGATGTTCCATAAGTCTGTTCTTGCCATTTGTTTGCCTCCTTAGTTGTTTTTGGTTTATGTCTTTAGATAAACCCTAGCTCTTTGATGTTCGCCTCCAGGGTGGCTTTCTGCTCGGCGCTCAGCGGACGTAAGGGATGCCGGGGTTCACCGCCGGTGTAGCCCGCCAGGTCCATGGCGCTCTTGACGGCAGCAACACCGCCAAAACCGGAGACTTTTTTGTTTAAGTCGACAAGCTTGGTGTTGAGCCGTTCAGCTTCTTCAAGGTTGCCGGCCTTAAAGGCTTCGTAAAGCTTGGCGCATTCTTCGGGGAAGACATTGGCCAGCGATAACACGCCACCAACACCGCCGGCTTGCAAAAGGTCAAGGAAGAATCCGGCGGAGCCGGCTAACATATGGAAGTCTTTCCCTTGTGCCGCTTCTAAGTATTTCTGGTAGTTGCCGCGGGAACTGTCTTTCATCCCGACGACGTTGGGGTGGTCAGCCACGCGCCGGATGACTTCAGGGCTGATCAAAACGTCGGCCGCGACAGAGGGGTTGTTGTATAGTAAAACCGGAACGGGTGAGGCGTCGGCGACTTTGACGATGTATTCGGTTAGGGCGTCGTCGTCCATGTATTTCCGGAAAAAGTTGGGCATGAGGAGACTTACGCTTTTGGCCCCGATCTTCGCCGCTTCTTTGGTGATGTCGATCGTCTCTTTGGTGCTCTCGGCGGCGGTACCGGCCATGATGACTTTGTCGGGAGCCGCGTTGTCTACCACGGTTTGCAGGACTTTGAGGCGCTCTTCTACCGAGAGGGATTTAAATTCGCCGTTGGTGCCCAGTACAAAGTAGCCACGCAGTCCGGTCTGGTTCATCTTTTTAACGTTCGCGGCAATCCCGTCGTAGAGGATCGCGTCGTCTTTGAATGGGGTGACCATCGGGGTGAAGACACCCGAAAGTTGTTCTTTGATTGTCATTTTGTTAAGTACACCTCCCTATTTGGTTGCCATCTCGAGATAGCTTGCTACCACCCGGTCGATAAATTCAGCGTCGTTGATGTGGGCATCCACCTCCTCTACGGCAATTGAAGGGGCAATCTTTGCTTTGAAGGTCTCGATGAAAGCCTGATTGCCAACGGGATCCCACAGTTCGTGACCTTCACGGTTGGGAAAAGAAAAGCCCTTAAGGGGCAGGAGGACTTTGACCGGGCCCCGTACTTTGTTCAGCTTTGCCGCAATCAGTTCGGCAACGGCTTTGAGTTCCTCCGGCGTAAGCCGGACTAGGGTCAAGGTGGGGTTGTGGACGATGTAGGGTCGTTTTTTGTACTCGGGACTTAAGCTGTCCACTGGACCCTGGACGGTGTATTCGATGCTACCAGGGGCAATTATCTGGGGAAGGCCGGCCTCGGCCGCCGCTTCTAGCCGGTAGTCTTTGATCGAACCGTGAAGTCCACCAACCATCCGGTCGGCCAGTTCGTGGAGGTTGATGTCAAGGACGCCACTGAAGTAACCTTCACGGATCAGGTCTTCCATGGCAATCCCACCGGTCCCGTTCTGGTGGAAGGCGATCACTTCGTAGCCTTCGGCTTCCAAAAGCCGTTGCGCCCGCAGCGCACCAGGGGTGGTCGTCCCCAGCATGGACATGGCAATGACGTTTTTGCTTTGAACATCTTTAATCTGACCATTATTATTCTTTACCATTCCACAAATCGCCGCCGCGGCGTTCTCAAAAAGACGGGTGATTAAGGCGTTCACGCCTTGAACGTCGACCACGGAGTGCATCATCATGACGTCTTTCGTCCCCACAAAGGGGCCAAAGGTGGCGGTCCCCGAAGCAACGGTGGAGATCATGATCTTCGGAACGCCAAAGGGCAGGTTCTTCATGACGGCGGTCCCAATATTGGTCCCCTGGGCACCGCCAAAACTGACCACACCGGAAAATTCCCCCGCCGCATACAGTCGCTGGGCAACCGCTTGCGCACCCGCGATCATGACGTCGATACATTGTCCTTTGTTGCCGGTGGCCACCAGCTGGTCGATGGGCATCCCACCCGCCAAGGCTACCTCTTCCCGGGAAACATCCGGATTAAGCTCGCGGGGAGAGGACAATACCCCGGTGTCCATGACCAGGGTCTTTACGCCTTTGGCTTCGATGATCTGTTTTAAGTAGGCAGCCTCTTTTTCTTTGGTGTCCAAGGTCGCAATCAGTAGTACCTTTGGTTCCACAGCTTATGGACCTCCTTTGCTTCATTTCATACTAAAACTGTAGATGCACCTGATTTGTCGTCGACAATTCTTGCGGTAAAGCTTCGGCGAAAACCCTAATTCCTAAAACAAATCTTCCATCGGCTAGTCTTCTTTTATCCGTCTTCTTTTTGCTTCATTTCCGGTGTTTTCTGCGCCGTCGACTGCTGTGTTGTTTACTTCCTTTGGGCCTCTTCTGCGCTTTGACTTTTATCGTGTCTTCTGGGACGTCTTTTGTCAGGTTTTGGACTCGTTAGCTTTTTCGGATCTAGTCTTGCTGTCTTGCTGTCAGACAGCTTTGTTGAAAAAATATATGGTTTTCGCCTTTTTTGTGTTGTTAGATCTTTTGAGCAGCATCTGTTACCACGATCGTGCGGTGAGCCTTGCCGTAATTAATGGTTAATTCGTTGCTTTCTATTGCTCCCTTGGACAAGTCTATCATAATTTAAAATCCACCGCTTGTCAAGCTGTCAGACAGCTTGACGGTGTTAAGATTTTATTTCTCTTCTCTAAACTCTTCTCCTGCCTTCATTAACCTTACTTTTCCCGTTTTTCCCTGGCGAACATAACCTAATTGTAGGATTTTTCGTTGTATTCGGTGAATTTCTGTTTAGCGGCTTGGAGGTGGTTGAGCATGCACTTGCGTGCTAGATTCGCGTCGGCTTTCGAAATAGCTTCGTAGATCGCGTCGTGGTCGTCGTAGGATTTCCCAAACAAGCGTTTTACCGAGGAAGAATCATCCTCCGCCACACGGATGATATCATAATAAGGGTGTTCCAACTTTAATAAAGCTTCTTTAATAAACTGAATAAAAAGCCGATTGTCTGAAGCCTTTGCCAACGCCAAATGGAACTCATAGTCCACATTGATGAATTCGTCCACCGTTTTGATGTTTCTACATTTTTCCAGGGAGTTTTTGATCTCACGCAGGCTGGAATCGGTCCGCCGTTTCGCGGCCAAGAAGCAGATTTCTCCTTCGATCGCCCTCCGTGCTTCCAATGCTTCCAAATAGGTCATCCGGCTCCGGACCGCATCGATAATATTATCC
>JAAZDX010000080.1 GCA_012512605.1 Bacillota bacterium | reverse complement strand
GGGTCTTCGGAGATGAACCGCCCGAGTTCCGCATCATACCACCGAGCGTTAAAGTAGTATAGGTTAGTCTCGTTATCCAACTCTTTCCCACCATAAGTATACTTGGCTTCACCACTTCCCAATTTTGCCAATTGTTCGCCAAAGGCCCGGTAGATGTATCTGACTTCAACCTCTCCGTTTTCGTCACTAACGACCTTCGTAGAATTTAGGTGATCTAGGTGGTAGTAACTTGTTTTAATCTCTATACTACCATCTGGTTTAAACTCTTTAGTAATCCTCCCCGCCAGCAGATCCCCGGACAACACATAACGGTTTATCTTCCCTATAAACTCTGTTTGCTCTATCGGTATCTCAATATCCATCGCCACGGCAATTTGACCGTGCCTGTGATATAGGGTAGTGCCTTCCGGCCCTTTCTTGATAAACCGATTTCCGGCATTGTCATACAAATACTCGGTAACCTTGCTACCCTCAACCGTCCGTACTACCCGGTTCAGGGTGTCATATTCGAATTTGGTGACAACCTCGCCCGCTTCCGTATAAGAAATCCTTTCAATGGTATTCCCATTGGCGTCGTAGGTGTATTTCAGAAACAACTCTAATCCGACAGAACCATTTTTCTTAACATAGACCGCGTTTAATCTGTTCCTTTCCCCGTACTCATAGGTGAAAGTGTCTCCGTTCTGTACCAGCTTGGTCCGGCTGCCGTTCTTGTCGTACTCGAAACTTTCGATGTCATAGACGGTCGCATCATTGAAGAGAGAGGCAATGGTATGGTCGGCGCCGTTGATCCGGCCGTCGTTGTTCAGGTCGGCCTCCGCTAAATAGTAAACCCCGTTTACCGGACCGCCTCCTTTGTATGTCCCATAATATTTGGCGACCAGTTTCTTTTTGTCCGCTTGGTTGGGCAATAAAGTCTTTGCACCGAATAAACAAATATTAAGCATCACTTTATGGGTATTATGGTCGTAATTATATTTTTTTATATTAATTACCAAATTTGTTGCTTGATCAGAATTTTATCACATCTCCTAATTTTTGACTATATATTCCCAGGAGGATTGTATAAAATCCCCACCCTTTTTACTCCGTAAGAAAAGACCATGGCAGACCGTTTTTAATTTCCTAATAATTTGGCCACAAAAAAATAACCGGCGCGTTTCTTCCTTAAAGAAAGCGCCGGTTACCATCAAAACATTTTACTTTCATATCAAATATTAAAATATCAGGCGCGCGGCCGAACGGCCACATTTCCCTGTTAAATCCAAGTCGCTACATGTAAAAACGAATCCTCCCAGATCGACAAGGAAAAATGGTATCTAAACCAAGCGGATCGCAAACTGCGGGCATGCTCCGACACAATAGCCGCATGTCAGGCAGGCTTCTTGCTGGATAAAGCCTTTTCCGGCCTTGTCAACAATGGCATGGTTCGGACAGGCCTCCACGCATTCGAGGCAACCAGCACATAAACTTTCCACAACTATAAATTGTTTCTTGTTTACCGCTAGCGAAGGAAGGGTTGCCGGTTTACGACCGCGAAAATAGTCCAGGTTGTATTCGACTTCGGCTTTCGAGACCATACCTAAGGCAATGGAAGCACACCCCGGTATGGAGCGGGCATACTCAACCGCCTGTGCGTAATCGTCGACCAGGAGGCCACCGGCCAGAGCTTTCATCAGATAGACACCTTTTCCTGCGGCCACACAGCGCGAAATTGCCTTTTCCATCTCTTCCCGGCTACCATCCAGGATCCCGTGGCCCGTTTGGTTAATCAGCGGAAAAACAACATCAATCCCCTCAATGGTTGCCGCTAGGGCCGTAACTTTTACCGAATGGGTACTGATGCCCACCGCTTTAATCCGGCCACGCGCTTTATTATCGTAAAGACACTCAAGGGCACCCTGCCTTTCAGTAAAAACATCCTCCCCAACGCGGGCAGCATGGAGATGGAAAATACCAATTTCATCTAGGTTTAACTCATTTAACGCCTCCTCAATGGCTTCTTGCATCCCCTCGTATGTGGAAGCCGGAGACTTCGACGCAATTACCGGGCGTTTTTTCGTCTGTTGAAGGGCTTCTCGGATCGGAGCGTACGTCTTATAAATTTGCGCCGTATCGATAAAGTTGATCCCGCCCTCTAAAGCCGCACAGAGAACCGCAGTTGCTTCTTCCAGCGGCAAGTTCTTTTGCAACGGACCAAAGGGTAAAGCCCCAAAGCAAAGTTCAGTCACTTCCAAACCAGTATTACCCAACATCCTTTTTTTCATGATTACACCTTCCCTTGATCAGTCAAACTTTATACTCTTCTTCGCCAAACCTTTTCTTTTCCCTTGTCTACTACTGGTTAAGTATTCCCCTTTGAGCTGGCTCCTAACGATGAGGTAGAGCGAAGTGCCCTCTTCCCAGCAGCGTACATCGGGCGTTTAAAAGCGCTTGGATATGTTGGGTAGAGCAAAGCGCCCTCTTCCGAGCATTACTTCTTCCTAAAGAGCGGGGGGCCCTGTAAAGCAAGACTTGGCCGTCACCAGGTTTTACCCAACAAAAGCCGCAGACCCCGTCTACAGTAATGACTTTATAAACACCCAAATAAAGACTGCACCGGTGAGCATTTTAAGGCCGGTACCCAAAAGAAAGCCGATAAAGGTTGCTAAAGCCGCGTTAAATGCCTTTTGCGAGTTGTCGTGGTCATGAACTAATTCACCAATATAAGCGCCGATAAATGGTCCAAAGATGACACCAAGGGGACCCAAGAACAGGCCAACAAGCATGCCGCCCGTTGCCCCCCGCGCTCCGGCTTTAGTTCCACCAGCCCGTCGGGTGAACCAGATCGGTGCCAAACTATCCAAAAGGGTTACAAGAAGCGTAACGACCAGACAAATTACCAATGTCTTTGTCGTAATTGTGCTCCGAGCAGCGAAGCGGGCGATGAGTAACCCGGCCCATGCTAAAGGAAGCCCCGGTAGGACCGGAAGAAAGCTCCCACAGAAACCAAGCAGCAACGCCCCTCCCGCCAAAACTAGAAGACCAAGATCCCCATTCATCGGTGATAACACCCTTCTCTTTTATAATCATTCTTTAGGCAAGAAAGATGAGTCACTATTCGGCATCAAGATTGGAACTTCCCGCTGGTAACCCTTCTGAACTGGCCGGTGGTGTCCGGGCAGCGGGAAAACTTAAGGTGATCCGGGTCCCGATCCCCAACCGGCTTAACACTTCATAGTGGCCGCCATGATGGTCGATGATCCACTTGGCGATAGCCAGCCCCAGACCGGAGCCACCGGTTTTCCGGGCCCGCGACTCATCGGAGCGGTAAAAACGGTCAAAGATGCGGGGCACATCGTCCGGGGCGATCCCAATCCCATTATCCCGCACCTGGATTTTGACGGTTTCATGCTCGGTCCCCACTTTAAGCTGGATCATTCCGCCCGCCGGGGTATATTTAATGCTGTTATCCACCAGGATACGGAGGGCTTGTTTTATTAAATGCTGGTCCGCCTCGAGGTAAGCCGGGCCTTCCAGCTCGGTTTGGAAAGTATGGGCCGGATCGAACAGGCGGGTTTCGCGCACGATCTCCGCCACGATTTCGCGCGCATCAAAAACCACTCTCTCCAAGTGAATCGTATTATTATCGCCCCGCGCAAGGAAAAGTAACTGTTCCACCAGGACTTTCATGTTCTCAGTCTCGCTTTTAATCGCGTCAATTGCTTCTTGCAGCGTTTTCTCATCATGTTTGCCCCAACGGTCGAGGAGATTGGCATAACCCTGGAGCACGGAAAGGGGCGTGCGCAGTTCATGGGAAGCATCCGCCACAAAGCGGACTTGCGATTGGTAGGCTTGGTTAATGCGCTGCAGCATATCGTTGATGGCATAAGCCAGGTCTTTCAGTTCTTCCTGGGAGGTGTCGATGGAAAGTCCCCGGTTAAGCTCACGAGCATTGATGGTGCTGATCGCCCCCGCCAGGCGTTTAATCCCAGCCCCGGTGGGCTCGGCCCCACTCATATCTTGGTGAATACTTTTGGCGGTCTCCACCATCTCGGCAAGGGGTTTCAAGGTATGGCGGATCACTTGGTTGTTAGTGCTAATCCGGCCGATGAAGTAAAGGACCTGACTGCCCAGGAGAATCAGCAGGATAAAGTAGATTTGACGGAGATCCGGCTCTAAGGTATAGGCGATTTGGAGGGGCGTATCTTTGGCAGTCAACGCCATATGATAAGTTGCCCCTTCCAACCGGGAAAAGAACGTCTTTTCCGGTTCGGCATCGGGAAGGGAGATCCAGCGCCTGACCTCCGGGTTGTTCAAAGGTAACCTGCTTTGGAGCAAACCCGGTAGACGCAGGCCTTTTTTTTCGCTTTCCACGAGGAGAATCTCATAACCGGCGGCTGGTTCGGCCATTGGTTCAATGCTATTTTCATAAGCGGTAATGAACTTCTGGGCGCCGGCTTCAGCTCGCCAAAGGGCAGTACCAAACAGGAGGATGCTGAGCAGAAGGTTGATGGAGATAAAAGCCGAGAGGAGCATCCCCAGCATACGTAAGTTTAGTTTTAAGACCAGCGAGAACCGGATTTTTTCACCGAAACCACTGACTGCCGATGGTTTTTCTTTCTTATTCATCTTTGATTATATACCCGACCCCCCGTACAGTATGAATCCGCTTCAAGCCGAAGGGTTCCTCAATCATGGCGCGTAGGTAACGGATATAAACATCAACCACGTTTGTTTCGCCTGCAAAGTCATAGCCCCAGATCCGTTCCAGTAAAACTTCCCGTTGCATCACCATATTCTTGTTTTCCATTAGGAACTGTAATAAGTCAAACTCTCTTTTGGTCAGTTCGACCGGCTGGGTGCCAACCCAGCATTCCCGTCGGACCGGATCTAACCGGAGCTCGCCGACGACCAAACTCCCTGGTGGTGAAGGCAAACCGCGGTTTTTCCGTAAAGCGGCGCGGATCCGGGCTAGCAATTCTTCAATGGCAAAGGGCTTGGTGATATAATCATCGGCACCCCCGTCCAGTCCGGTAACTTTGTCCACAACCGTATCGCGGGCGGTCAGTAAGATGACGGGAACATTGGAAAACTGGCGGATCCGGCGGAGGACTTCAATCCCGTTGAGCCCGGGAAGCATAATGTCAAGGAGAATTAGGTCAAAGGGCTGGGCTTGCGC